>NZ_JADOUT010000005.1:0-150290 GCF_015752345.1 Arthrobacter sp. CAN_A212 | reverse complement strand
AATCCCCACCGCAATGTCCGCCCGATCAGCAAAAGGTTAACAACCTCCGCGCCACCAGCAACTCCCTCTACCCAACAATGTTTGTTGCTACGAGGATATGACACCAAGACGACCTGGTCTCCGACATCACCCGCACCGGCGAGTGGAGTCCGGTATGTACGTCGTGTTGGTGGGATGACGAGGTCGACGCCGGCCAGGTCGGTTCCTGGTTCACCGGGCGTAATGAGCTCCCGCACCGTTCTTGGGAGACCCGCTCACAGGTCGTCGCTGCCGATCGCGGTCGCGAGTTCGCCTGGGTGGTGGGTGGGAGCTTGGTCCGTTGGGGTTTCACTCTCATTCCAGCAAATACCGGGACGGCCCTGGGCGAGTCTTGGGAATTTCTGCCGGCCGGGATAGCCATGTTCGAGGAGAAGTATGGTGACGGGGCGTACGTTCAGATTACCGACCGCACTCAGCAGGCGCTCGATGGCATCCCGAAATCGCTTGCCGCGATAAAGCGGATCGCCGAGTCCATTGCTGCAGCTGAGGAAGCCCGGTCATGACCGGGTTACTCGGCGCGGCCAGCTGAACCCGAGTCGCAACCCAGCGAGGCTAGCCAGGTTGCTGGACCCCAAGCGGGCAGGTCAAATAGCGCTGCGAAAAACACGCCAGATATGTCTGCAGTTCACAGATACGCACGCGTATCCACCAACGAACAAGACCTCACCGCCCAACGCAACTCCCTCGTCTCACTGAATGTGCCCGAAGACCGGATCTACGTCGACCACGGACTCACCGGCACCAACCGTGAAAGACCAGAATTCGACGAAGCCCTCGCAGGTGGAATTGGCTCATACATGCGTCTCATTAGGCACTCAGACTGGGCTAGCGTCGGGATGTGGACAAACCGCGTTGCCAAGTACTTTCCTGCGCCCCAGCCACCGCGATAAGCATCTTCTGAATCAAAGATCCGAAGAATGTCAGACCTTTCGCTTATTGATCCCGGCAGTACTTCTGCCTTGAACCGAGATGAGAACCGCTAGTCCGACGCGGGGATGAGGGCGGTACCGAACCGTTCGAGCGCCTGTTCTCCCACAATGTCTCCTGGCAGCAAGGGCACTTGCAGCAGCGGGATGTCCGGCAGGGACTCGCGCAGGGTCGCCAGGTGGGCGTCTTCCAGCGTGCGTCGGTCCGCGAGGAAACCGCCGGCGTCGGAGGGTGATCGTTTGTTGACCACCAGCGCGCCCACATGGACGCCTGCGCGGACCAATTGCTGGTGCAACTCCACGGTCTCAAGCACGGGTAGCCTCTCGGCGGCGAGGACGATGGCAAAGGCGCAGCGCTGCTCGTCGACGAGGACCGTGCGCAGCGATTCGAAGCGCTCACGTCGGCGCAGGAGAATCCGTCGAATTTGCGCATCGCGCTCTTCCGCCGGCTCTGGTGACCGTTCGGTGCCCAGGATGGCCTCTGCTGCATCACGGTCTTCCAGGCCGCGCAGCGCGGCGCCGAAGCGCTCTGACCGTCCCCGACGCCGCAGCAACCCTTCGGTCCATGCAGACATGATTTCGGGAAGGGCCATCAGGCGTGCAGTGTGTCCTGACGGTGCGGTGTCAAAGACGACGAGGTCATACTCGCGGAGTCCAAGGTCTACCAGCTCTGCGATGCGCTCCAGGACCGCGGATTCGTGCGCTCCGGGGGAGTCCCGGGCGAGCTGCATGTGTTTGTCGACCTCACCGGCGAGGTGCTCGGGCATGAGCTTGCGGATGGTGGTCCCCACGGCTGCGAGGTGCGCCTCAGTGGTGGCGATCGGGTCTACTTCAATCCCATCGAGGGCGCCGGGTTTCCCCGGGCCGGCGTTGATCCCCCGTGCGAGGGAAGTGATCCGGTCCCCGACAGGGCGTTCCCAAAGGTGACCCAGGTTGTGGGCTGGGTCGGTGGAGACGACGAGCACCCGTCGGCCCGCACGGGCCTGGGCGAGCGCGACGGCGGAGGCGACGGCGGTCTTGCCCACGCCGCCCTTCCCGCCCACGAAGAGCACCCGACGGGCAGCGGCCAGGTCTAGCAGCACGAGATGTGGTCGAGTGGCGAACGTTCCATGCCCATCCGGCGGTGCCAGTCGTGAAATCGGTCATACACCACTGGCAGTAGTTCCACCGTGTAGTAGCTTGCGGGGTTGGGCACGCCCAGCGCCTCCGAGAGGACCAGCATCATGAAAAGATCCTCCTCATCCCGCTGTGCACGGGCGAACGTCCGCCGGTAGGGCGCCATGTAGAACTCGTGCAACCCGGCCCGTACATGCTCCTGTGCGGTCCGCAGCCGGTGCAGGAACATGTACGGGATCACTGTTAGGAGCGCGTCCGGGCACTGGCTCGTTCGCGCTCATCATCTTCCAGCTCCGGCGGGTTCTTCTTTGCCTGCACCATGGCGATGGCTGACTCGAAGATTACCCATACCGCGGCAATCAAGATGATCACGTCAAGCACGAGTAGCAGCCAGTTCTCGGCAGCGTAGAACTGGCCCATCTGAACGATAAGTGCGTAGACGGACATCACCAGCAGGAACAGGAGCGGCACGAGCACGGGAGTGACGGGGCGGCCCTTACGTAGGAGGATCACGGCGATCATCGATAGGGTCAGGCCTGCCAGCAACTGGTTGGTGGTGCCGAACAGCGGCCAGATCAGCATGCCGCCCGCACCGTCTGCGCCTGCGCCGAAGGTCAGGCCCATGGCGATGGCCAGCACAATCACCGTTGCCACCAACTTGTTGATAGTGACTCCCATGATGCTTGCCGCTTCCTGCACGACGAAACGCTGCAGACGGATGCCGGTGTCCATGGTGGTCGCCGCGAAGAGGACAGCCATTGTCGCGAGGATGGTGGCGCTCAGCCCTGCAGGAATACCTAGGCCGCTGTTGACGATGGCGCCGCCGCCTTCAACGAACGCGCCCACCCCACCCTGGCCGAATGCACTGTAGACCTGCTCCCAGTCCGCGATGGTGCGGAAGCCCGCCGTCGTGGCGATGATCGCACCCAGTGCCAGCAGACCCTCTCCAACGGCCCCGAAGTAGCCGACGAAGCGGGCATCCGTCTCCTTATTGAGTTGTTTGGAGGACGTGCCCGAGGAGACGATGCCGTGGAATCCAGAGATCGCTCCGCATGCAATGGTGACGAAGAGCAACGGGATGAGGCTGGGGGTGCCCTCCGGTACGGCCTCATTGAAAGCGGGAGCCACCAGGGTTGGGGCCGAGATCAGGATTGCGCCATAGAGGATGCCGAGGGCGATGAACAACTGGAGGCCGTTGATGTAGTCGCGTGGCTGCAGGAGCATCCAGACGGGCAGGACCGAGGCAACGCCGGCGTAGAGGAACAGAACCACGATCCAGAAGGAGGTGGCCGAGAGTCCGAGGATTGTCTCCGGCAGGACCACCGGGAACTGGTCCCCGATCAGGATCAGGGCGTAAAGGGCGACGACGCCCACAACGGAGACCAACGGGAGGCTCCACTTGTAGCGATAGATGGCCTGACCGATGAGGAGGGCGACGATGATCGCACCCCAGGTAGGTATGACGGCGGTAGGGGTGCTGGTAAGCAGGCCGGAGATCACCACGGCGAATGCGGCATTGACCATGAGCAGCACGAGGAAGATGATCACCAGGAAAAGGTTGCGCCCACGCGGACCAATGTATTTTCCGGAGAGCGACCCGATGGACTGGCCCTTGTGCCGGGACGATGCCCACAGTGCACCTAAGTCATGAGCGCCGGCGAAGAAGACTGTGCCGATGGTCACCCAGAGGAAGGCTGGCATCCAACCCCAGATGACGGCAATGGCGGGGCCCACGATGGGGGCAGCGCCGGCCACCGAGGTGAAGTGGTGGCCCCAGAGGACGTATTTGTTCGTGGGTACGTAATCAACCCCGTCGCTCAGCTCATGAGCAGGAGTGACAAAAGACTCCTGCAATTTGTAGATGCGACGGCCGAGGAACCGTGAGTACAAAAAATACCCAAGGGTCATCATGGCGACGCCAGTCAGCGCAAGGACGACGGAATTCATGACGCTCCGATCTAGTGGGCCCCCAGTGGGTGTGACCTAGACTATATGTATTTTTCGTCGTCGTCGCCAGAAACGTTTACCCGATACTGACGATGGTCAGCTCGGGCCAGAAACGAGGATTTTTGGCGCCGCGCCCCCTACCGAAGCCAAAGTCCCCGGAACATCCTGTTCCGGGGACTTTGCTGTGTGCTGCCCAATTGGCAGGGAAGTTACTCGTGGGTAACATAGTCGTGAGAACTACTGGACGACCAAAAGGACACCCTCATGAGCAAGCCGGTCATCGATGTAAACAACCTGCCGTACGCCGACGGCGACTTTTACTCCTTCGAGGCGCTACTGAGCCAGAAGGAACGAGACCGGCTGGACGAGGTTCGTCAGTTCCTCAACACCGAGGTGAAGCCTCACGCCACTGGATGGTGGAACGAGGCAACCTTCCCACAGCACCTCATCCCGAAGCTCGCCGAACTGGACGTCATGAGCCCCGTTCGCCGCCAGGGCTATTCCAACCTGTTCGCGGGGCTGGTGCACGCCGAATTCACGCGTGCCGACACTTCGATCGCTACCTTCATGGGCGTCCACGATGGCCTGTTCACCGGGTCAATCGAGGAGCTCGCCTCGGAGGAGCAGCAGGAAGCCTGGCTGCCGGACATCTACTCGATGAAGAAGATCGGCGCCTTCGGCCTGACCGAGCCCTTGGGCGGGTCCGACGTAGCAGGCGGCACCCGCACCACGGCCCGCCGTGAGGGTGACAACTGGATCCTCAACGGGGCGAAGCGATGGATCGGCAACGCCACCTTCTCCGACTGGGTGGTCATCTACGCACGGGACCTCGCCGACAACCAGGTCAAGGGATTCCTCGTCGACACCAAGCTCGAGGGCTACCGCGCCACCAAGATCGAAAACAAGATCGCCCTGCGCTCTGTCGAAAACGCTGACATCACTCTGGACAACCTCGTGGTCCACGATGACTTCCACCTGAAGGGTGCCAACAGCTTCAAGGACACGAACAAGGTCCTGAAGGTCACCCGTCTGTCGGTAGCCTGGCAGGCCGTGGGACAGCAGCTTGCAGCGTTCGACGTCGCCCGGCGCTACACGGTTGAACGCCACCAGTTTGGGCGTCCCCTCGCCTCCTTCCAGCTGGTCCAGCAGCAGCTGGTCGAGATGCTGGGCAACACGGTCAGCTCAATGGGCATGATGGTTCGGCTGGCCCAGCTGGAGGACGAAGGTCAGGCCAAGGACGAACAGTCGGCGCTGGCCAAGGCCTTCACCACCGCACGGATGCGGGAGACCGTTGCAATGGGGCGCAGCCTGCTCGGCGGCAACGGCATTGTGACCGACTACGAGATGGCCAAGATCTTCTCCGACGCCGAAGCCGTGTACTCCTACGAGGGAACCCACGAGATCAACACGCTCGTCACGGGCCGTTCGATTACCGGGATCGCCGCGTTCGTCTAATCCGGCGCACCCTTCGTGCCTGACCCCGGTGCCGAACCCTTGCCTAGTACAGGTGAAGGTTCGGCATCAAGGGCCATGCAACGGCAGAAGGACCGACGGTCGACGATCCGTGACGTAGTTCAACGGATTTACATACTCCCCGTCGACCCGCACACCCCAGTGCAGACAGCTCGACGGACAGTGGGAAGTGGCCGCGTGCGAATCGGATCCGTGCGAACCGGATCCGCTAGCGAGGGTGCCGAGCAGTTGCCCCTCCCGGACCACCCGACCCCGGTCCAGGATGGCATTTACCGGTTCGAAGCTGCTGAGCACCCCACCTCCGTGGTCCACCGTGACCACCGGCCGGTCCACGACCCAGCCAGCGAACACCACCCTTCCTGTCGCAGGGCTAAGTATCCGGGCCGCTTCATCCGCCGCCAGATCGACGCCCCGGTGCCCAGGCAGCCACGGCTGCTCCGGGCGATCGAACTGCCTCAAGACCACGGGGGTGGGGGAGAGCGGCCAGCTCCACGGCGGTTCATACTCCTGACCCGACGCTGCTGACGTTGCCAATGTTGTTGTTACTACTGGCACCTGCCGCTGTGCAGGAGCCGACGAACCAGTGAGTGCCAGCGCCGTGACCAGCAACGTCGCCAACAGGGCCAGCCGGTGGAGCCACGATCGCAACGTCATTCCCTCAGTGTTTCCCCGTCCGAGTAGCCGTGGGGTGCCATCGAGAGAAATGTGGGTATCCGCAGCGGGTTACGAGACCCGCCAGCGACCTACCGCCCGCCGCCTCTGGCGCGTCCCGGGTGATGTCAGCCCTGTAGTACACTCGATACAGCAGTTTGCTGCGATTCTGCGTGCCCGGAGAACATCCGGACGGGAATGGATCGCCAGCAGCTGACTACGCGTACTACGTTCCCCCGCAACCCTCATGGAAGCGAAGGGCACGGGTCCAACGGTCCGGACAATCGTCCGGTGCTGGGCCAGTGGGTGAAAACCAACGGGTACCAGGAGTGACGTTCAACCCGAACGGAACACTAGCAACCGTCAACAGGCAGAACAGGCGCTTCGCGCCCTGCCGATAGAAAGGAACGACATGCCAGTCGTTACCATGCGTCAGCTGCTCGACAGCGGCGTACATTTTGGCCACCAGACCCGTCGCTGGAACCCGAAGATGAAGCGCTTTATCTTCACCGAGCGCAACGGCATCTACATCATCGACCTGCAGCAGTCACTGTCCTACATTGACCGCGCATACGAGTTCATCAAGGCCACCGTTGCACACGGCGGGACTGTCCTCTTCGTCGGTACGAAGAAGCAGGCACAGGAAGCCATCGCCGAGCAGGCTACCCGCGTGGGCCAGCCCTACGTCAACCAGCGCTGGCTCGGTGGCATGCTCACCAACTTCCAGACCGTTTCCAAGCGCATCCAGCGCATGAAGGAGCTCGAGGAAATTGACTTCGACGATGTGGCCGGTTCCGGGCACACCAAGAAGGAACTCCTCCTCCTCCGCCGCGAACTCACCAAGCTGGAAACCAACCTCGGTGGTATCCGCAACCTGACCAAGGCTCCCTCGGTCGTGTGGATCGTTGACACGAAGAAGGAACACCTGGCCATCGACGAGGCCAAGAAGCTCGGCATCCCCGTCGTCGCGATCCTCGACACCAACTGCGATCCCGACGAAGTTGATTTCCCGATCCCCGGCAACGATGACGCCATCCGCGCCGTCCACCTGCTGACCCGCGTGGTTGCAGACGCCGTTGCAGAGGGCCTGATCGCCCGTCACAACCGCTCCGGCGGAAACGACGCCGAGGCAGCCGCTGAGCCCATGGCCGAGTGGGAGCGCGAACTGCTGGGCGATAGCTCCACCCCCGCAGCTGACGCTGCACCTGCCGAGGCAGCACCAGCAGCAGAAGAAGCACCAGCAGAAGCCGCAACCGAGGAAGCCCCAGCAGCTGAAGAAGCTCCTGCCGCAACCGAGGAAACCCCCGCAGCCGACGAAGCTCCGGCAGCAGACGACAGCAAGTAACTGGATTCGGGGGTGCGGGTGAAAATCCGCACCCCCTTCTCCATGTGCCCGGGCGTCACCGCCTGCAGGCATAGCTCTTCTTAGACACAACATACTTAGGAGTTCATATGGCGAACTACACCGCCGCCGATATCAAGGCCCTCCGCGAGCGCACCGGCGCTGGCATGATGGACGTAAAGAAAGCCCTCGACGAGGCTGACGGCGATGCCGGCAAGGCTATGGAGCTCATCCGCATCAAGGGCCTGAAGGGCGCAACCAAGCGCGAAGGCCGTTCAACCGCAGAGGGCCTCGTGGCAGCCAAGGTCGACGGCAACGTGGGCGTCATGGTTGAGGTCAACTGCGAAACCGACTTCGTGGCCAAGGCTGGCCCCTTCGTCGAGTTCTCGAACAAGGTCCTCGCCGCAGCGATCGAATCCGGCGCTTCCGACGTCGACACCCTCCTTGCGTACACGGTTGACGGCAAGCCCGTCTCCGAGCACGTCATTGAAGCTGGCGCGCTGCTGGGCGAGAAGGTAGCCATCCGCCGCCTGTCGCGCATCGAGGGCAACATTGTTGACGCTTACCTGCACAAGACCTCCAAGGATCTTCCCGCGCAGGTCGGCGTCCTGTTCGCCGTCGAGGGCGAAGGCGACGCAGCCAAGGAAGCCGCTCACGACATCGCGGTTCACATTGCTGCATACTCACCGACGTACCTCGTCCGCGACGACGTACCAGCAGAACTCGTTGAAACCGAACGGCGCATTGCCGACGAGACCGCACGCGCCGAGGGTAAGCCCGAAGCTGCACTGACCAAGATTGTCGAAGGCCGCCTGACGGGCTTCTTCAAGGAGGGTGTGCTCGTGGACCAGGCTTTCGCCAAGGACGCCAAGAAGTCGGTCGCGCAGGTGCTGACCGAAGCCAACGCCAAGCCAAGTGCATTCGCCCGGTTCCGGGTCGGAGCCTAGGTCCGGATAGGCCAGGCAGGTAGTTGAATGAAGGGGTGGTCACCACGGTGACCACCCCTTTTTCCTGCCCTGGCTTCTCGCCAGCGTTTCCCGCGGGGGAGCATTGCCTGCGCCCCCGCAACGTATTCTTTTAGCAACAACCCCACAATTGCCCTGGGAGGCACAATGGACAACCTTGATATGGGCACTCATGACCAGCCAAACCGCCGTCGGGTGCTGCTGAAGCTTTCCGGTGAGGTGTTCGGCGGCGGAAAGCTGGGAGTCGATCCGGAAACCGTACGTTCAGTGGCCAAGCAGATCGCCGCAACGGTCGGGCAGGTCGAAGTGGCCATCGTGGTCGGTGGAGGCAACTTCTTCCGGGGCGCTGAACTGTCGCAAAGCGGGATGGACCGCTCACGCGCCGACTATATGGGCATGCTGGGCACCGTGATGAACTGCCTCGCCCTCCAGGACTTCCTGGAGCAGGCGGGGGTGGAAACCCGGGTACAGAGCGCCATCACCATGGGGCAGGTCGCTGAGGCTTATATTCCGCGCCGGGCCATTCGCCATCTGGAGAAGGGCCGCGTCGTGATCTTCGGTGCCGGTGCCGGCCTGCCGTACTTCTCCACCGACACGGTTGCCGCCCAGCGTGCCCTGGAGGTGCACGCTGACCTGGTGCTCATGGCCAAGAGCGGGGTCGACGGCGTCTACACCGCGGACCCGCACAAGGACCCGACCGCCAAGAAGCTCGAGACCCTCTCCTACGATGAGGCACTCCGCCAGGACATCCGGGTCATGGATCAGACGGCCATGACCATGTGCAAGGACAACGACCTGTCGATGGTCGTCTTCGGCATGGAGGGCGAGGGGAATGTGACCCGGGCGATCCTCGGTGAAAAAATCGGCACCGTCGTCACCACATAGGCGCCCGGCCGCCCTGCCTG
The DNA here is from genome assembly GCF_015752345.1 of Arthrobacter sp. CAN_A212. Classification (NCBI taxonomy): domain Bacteria; kingdom Bacillati; phylum Actinomycetota; class Actinomycetes; order Micrococcales; family Micrococcaceae; genus Arthrobacter; species Arthrobacter sp. CAN_A212. The sequence goes on along the minus strand of NZ_JADOUT010000005.1, from coordinate 140,926 downwards.
CCCTTCCCGGGCGGTCCATGTGAACTAGGATTGAAAACTGAACCGGACAACGCGCGGCTGTAGCCCAGTCGGCGAACAGCTTAGGAGCTACAGTGATCGACGAGACATTGCAAGAGGCCACCCTGAAAATGGACAAGGCTGTGGAAGCGGCGAAAGAGGACTTCGCGACGATCCGCACCGGACGCGCCAACGCCTCGTTGTTCTCCAAAGTCATGGTGAACTACTACGGGGCCCCGACACCGCTCCAGCAGCTGGCCTCATTCCAGAACCCCGAGGCACGGACCCTCCTGATTACCCCCTTCGACCGGGCGGCATTGAACGACATCGAGCGGGCGCTGCGCGACTCCGACGTCGGCGCCAACCCCTCCAACGACGGCAACATCATCCGGGTGGTTCTCCCCGAGCTGACCGAAGAGCGCCGCAAAGAGTACGTCAAGCTGGTCAAGACCAAGGCCGAAGACGCCAAGATTGCGATCCGTAACATCCGCCGCAAGGCCAAGGACGGGATCGACAAGTCAGTGAAGGACGGCGACGCCGGCGAGGACGAGGGGGCACGCGGCGAAAAGGAACTGGATCAGCGCACCAAGTCCCACACCGACATGATTGACGAACTGCTCAAGCGCAAGGAAACCGAGCTGCTTGAGGTCTAATGAGCGACACCCACCACTCCGCTAACACTGGCGGCCCGCCCGCTCCTCAGGTGAAGGCAGGGTCCACAGCAGGCGAGGCGACCCCTGATCACGGGGATGCGTCCGAACCTGACCCGACGGAGCCCGCGGTTGGTGGCCAGCCCGACGCCGGCCCACCGACTGGAGGGCGCGGCTGGCGAGCCCCCGGCACCCGTCAGATCCGACGCCGGACGGGCCGCAAAAAAACGGGCCAGCCGAAGGCGCCCTCGCGGGCCGGGAGGAACCTGCCAGCTGCTACGGCAGTTGGTGTTGCCCTGCTCGGTTCAGTGCTGGGAGGAATTCTCTACCTGCCGCTAGCCTTCGTCGCGATCACCACGGCGTTCGCGCTGGTCGGGGTCTGGGAGGTGTCCCGGGCTCTTGAGGTACGCCAGATCCGGTTGCCGCTGGCCCCCACCATCGGCGCGACCATCGCGCTGCCCTTCGCCGCGTACCTGGGCGGCCCGGAGGCCCTGGCCTACGCCGTCGTCTTCTCCACCACCATCCTTGCGCTGTGGCGGAGTCTCGACCCTACCCCCGACGCCGCCCGATCCATCATGGCCGGGGTCTTCGTGGTGCTCTGGGTGCCGCTGCTCCTCAGTTTCGCGATGCTCCTGCTCCAGGAACCCTCCGGCAAGCTGCTGGTGGCGACCCTGCTCCTGCTGGTGGTTGCCAACGACACGTTCGGCTACCTGGTCGGTGCTTTCTTCGGCAAACACGCGATGGCGCCCAAGATCAGCCCCAAGAAATCCTGGGAAGGCTTCGCCGGATCCGTGGGCGGTGCCGTCGTGGTGGGTATGATCGCCGCCGTCTTCCTGCTGGACCGGCCCTGGTGGTTCGGTCTGATCCTGGCCGTGGCCACGGTGTCCGCAGCGACGGCCGGTGATCTCGCCGAGTCAATGATCAAGCGCGAGCTCGGAGTCAAGGACATGGGCAACATCCTGCCCGGACACGGGGGAATGATGGATCGGCTCGACTCAATCGTGTTTGCCTCCCCGGTTGCCTTCGTGCTGTCGGTTACATTGGTACCGGGTTTCCTCTAACCCAGGGTCGAGAACTTATGAAGGATTCAGAACACCATGGACGAAGCTCGCCAGGGCAGCTCTCCCTTCGCTCGGGTGGGGCGCCGGCAGTACGGGTACAACCTGCGGCAGGTGGACGGCTTCCTGACCCGCACACGGGAGTACTACAACACTGAGGACCCGGCACACGGCCCTGTCACCAGCGCCGACGTCCGCTCCATGGCGTTCGATCCGGCCAAGGGTGGCTACGAGCCCCAGGCCGTTGACGCAGCCCTGGACAGGCTCGAGGACGTTTTCGCGCAGCGGGAGCGGGACCGGGTCATCGAATCCCACGGCGAGGACGCCTGGCTGATGCAGATCGGCCGGTCCGCGGCCGTCCTGCGGGGCAGGTTGCACCGCCCGGCTGGCGACAGGTTCAGGCGGCCCACCAAGAAGAAGACTGCCAGCTACAACGTTGACGACGTCGACGCCCTTTGCGACCGGCTGCGCGGCTACTTCGAAAACGATGTCCCCCTGAGCGTTGACGTCGTCAGGCGCGCCGTCTTCCGGGAGGCGAAGGGCGCCGAAGGCTACGAGGAAAGCCAGGTCGACGCGTTCATGGACCGCGTGGTCGGCCTGATGGCCGCGATCGACTAGATCGGTCTCATCCGGGCGGTTGCACCGGTTCGGGAGTGTGCAACCGGGCGAGGACCCGTGACACGCTTCCCGGAGTCCTGGCAGCAGTGAGCCGGGAGACGATGATGGTCACTGCAAACGCCGCCGGCACCGTCCATAGCGCGGGCTGCTCCAGCCACTCATAGCGGGCAGACTCATCGCCCAGGGCGGCCGCGGTAAGGATTGATCCACCGCACAGCACCGCGCCGGCGAGCATGCCGGAGACTGCCCCCACATCGGTGAGCCCGCGCCACCAGATCCCGAGCAGCAGCAGCGGGCAGATGGTCGATGCCGTGAAGGCGAACACCATGCTGACGCTTCCCGCCAGGGCCAGTGTATTGGTCGCCAGAGCCAGGAGCAGCGGGATCGCCGCAGAAATGACAGCCGCCAGCCGGAACCCCTTGACGCTGCCCTGAAAGAATTCCTGGCTGACCACCCCGGCGAGGGAGACCACCAACCCACTCGTTGTCGACAGGAACGCCGCGAAGGCACCAGCGGTGACCAGGGCCGACAGCAGGTCACCGGCGGTTCCCTCGAAGATCCGGCTTGGCAACAGCAGTACCGTCGCGTCGGCGGCGCCGTCGGCCGCCAGATCCGGGGTGTAGATCCGCCCGAGGATCCCGTACATCGTGGGGAACAGGTAGAACACCGACAAAAGCCCCAGCACGATCAGGGTGGTTCGGCGCGCAGATGCTCCGTCCGGATTGGTGTAGAAACGCACCAGCACGTGTGGCAGACCGAGGGTCCCGAAGAGCAGTGCGATGACCAACGAGATGTTGCGGTACAGCGAGGCGTCGCCGCCGAGGTTCAGTTCGGCCGCGAACACCGCACCGGAGTCGGTGATCGGGCTGCCGTCGGCGGTCAGCCGCAGCAGGATGAACACTATCGGCACCGCTAGTGCAGTGAGTTTGAGCCAGTACTGGAAGGCCTGGACAAAGGTGATGGAGCGCATCCCTCCGGTGACAACGCTCAGGCACACCACGACGACCACCGCGACGGCGCCCACCCATGGCGGCAGGCCCGTGGTGATCTGGACGGTGAGGGCCGCGCCGTGCAGTTGCGGCACGATGTACAGCCAGCCGACGACGACGACAAGGAGGCTGGTCACGCGCCTGACCATCAACGATTCCAGGCGGGCCTCGGCGAAGTCGGGGATCGTGTACGCACCGGACCGGCGCAGGGGAGCGGCAACGAAGAGCAGCAGCATCAGGTATCCGGCGGTGTAACCGATCGGGAACCAGAGGGCGTCGACGCCGGAGATCAGGATCAGTCCGGCCACGCCGAGGAAGCTCGCCGCCGACAGATATTCGCCGCCGATCGCCGACGCATTCCACCAGGGGCGAACCGTGCGGGAGGCGACATAGAAGTCACCGGTGGTCCGCGAGATCCGCAACCCGTAGATCCCGATCAGCACGGTGCTCAGCGAAACCAGGGTCAACGCAACATAGCCGACCACCGGATTGAGTTCGGCGTTCACAACCTACTCCTCATCGACCAGGTCCCTGAAGCGCATCTCGTTGCGGGACGCACTGCGCACATAGAGGGCAGCGCAGCTGATGACCAGCGGGTATACCCCCACCCCCAGCAGCAGCCAGGGCACCGGTACCGTAAAGACTGACAGGTCGCCGATCTGCGGGAAAACGGCCAGCAGCAACGGAATGCTGATCAGGATGACCAGGAAACCCGACGCCACCACGACGGCCAGCCGGAACTGCGAGCGGATCAGCGACCTGACAAACAGTTCTCCCACCTCCGATTGCTCGGCCATTTCCCGGGTCACCGGGTAGGAGCCGGGGTGCAGCCGGGCTGCGCTACGCGGCGCCGTCACCCGGACCCGCTGGGGTGGACCCTCAGCGGGGTTCACGGGGTCCACCTCACTGCTGCCGGGGCCGGAGGCGGGTCGCTTCAAGCTTGTCCCGCACCACGGGCAGATGCCGGCGGCTGACAGGAAGCTCGGCGTCGCCCACCAGCAGGGACGCCCGGCCGGCACCAATCTTGACCTGCTGGACCTGGTTCATCGCCACCAGATAGGAGCGGTGGATGCGCAGGAAGCCCGCCTCGGCCCACTGGTGTTCCAGGTCGTTCAGGGGAATCCGGATCAGGTAGCTCGACTCGGCGGTGTGCAGCCGGGCGTAGTCACCCTGTGCCTGGACATAGCGGACCTCGTCTCGTCTGATCATCCGGCTGATGCCGCCCTGGTCAACGGTGATCACGTCGGGTGCGGCGGCGGTGCCATCCTTGCCCGCCTCGATAAGTTCGCAAATCCGCCGCACCGATTCGGCGAGGCGTTCCATCCGGACCGGCTTGAGCAGGTAGTCGACCGCACGGAGGTCGAACGCCTCCAGTGCCCTGTCCTCGTCGGCGGTTACGAAGACGACGGCGGGCGGCCGGCTGAACCGCGAGATCACCCGGGCAATGTCCAGGCCCGAGAGGGCAGGCATGTGGATGTCCAGGAACAGGGCATCAACGTCGTGGGTCTCCAGAGCGCGCAGCGCCTCGGCGCCGCTCGACGCGCGGTGGATGGTACCGATCCGGGCATCCTTGGCGAGCAGAAAAGCCAGTTCCTCGACTGCGGGGAGCTCATCGTCGGCGATGACAACATTGACCATGCGCTCCAGATTACGCGTCCCACCGGCCCACCGGGTGACCGACGTGCTCAGGTGTGGTGGTCGGGTTGCGACTTCGGGATCCGCAGGGTGATCATGGTTCCCGCACCGACCGCTGTGTCGATAGTGAGCCCGTGGTCCTCGCCGTAGACCTGGCGCAGCCGCTGATCCACGTTCCGCAGACCCACGTGCACCCCTTCGGTACGCCCGGCCAGGACCGAACGCAGATAGTCGGGGTCGATCCCCACGCCGTCGTCCTCGATGGTGACCTCGGCGAACGCGCCGGCGTCGTGGGCAGTGATGGTGATGTGGCCCCTCCCATCAGTGGATTCCAGACCATGGCGGACCGCGTTCTCCACCAGGGGTTGCAGGCTGAGGAAAGGAATCACTGTGCTCAACACCTCGGGGCCAATCTCCAGGCTGACCTTCAGCCGGTCCCCGAACCGAGCCCGCTCCAACAGCAGGTACCGGTCGATCGACTTCAGTTCCTCGGCAACCGTGGTGAAGTCGCCGTGCCGCCGGAAGGAGTACCTGGTGAAATCGGCGAACTCCACCACCAGCTCCCGGGCTCGGGTCGGATCGGTGTTGATGAAGGACGCGATGGCGTTCAGGGAGTTGTAGATGAAGTGGGGGCTGATCTGGGCGCGCAGTGCGCGTACCTCAGCTTCCATCAGTAGTGTCCTGGAGGAGTCGAGCTCGGCGAGCTCCACCTGGGTGGACACCCAGCCGGCCACTTCATTGGCGGCACGCACCAGCCCCGCATTCACATAGGGCGCGAACGCACCCACGGTGCCCACCACCCGGTTGTCGACCCGGATGGGTGAGATCACCAGCTGTCCGTCGCCGGGGACCGCGCCGGGGTCGCCAAGCTGGGCCTCCCTGAAAATCTGGGTGCGGCCGCTGGCGAGCACCTGCTGCACCAGCTCCATGATCTGGGCGGGCTGCTCCCGGCCGCCGTCCCAGGCGAGTACCGCATTCTCGTCGGTCATCAGGAGGGTGTCACACCGCAGGAGGCTCCGCAGATGCTTGCTGGCCTTTGACGCCCCGGCGGCGGTCAGGCCGGCACGGAGATGCTCCGAGGCGAGCGCCGCAGTATGGAGGGTGGCGTAGGTGGCACGGTCGGCGTCGGATCCTAGATCGCGGTAGGACCGGGAGAGTTTGAATCCCAGGCCCGCGACCACCGCGATCGTGAGGACAACAATGGCGCCCACCAGGGCGGTGTCGACGGCGGTGCTGAACATTGCTCTACAGTAGCCGTCGGCGGCGCTCCCCAGCGGCTCCTGGGGCTTCCATTCGCCGCAGGAGGTGGCCGCTCACCGCAAGTGAGTGTTCACTGGGCGATGAGCGGTCCTGCGGTATTGGAGAACTGCGCCCGGAGGGCCCATGGTGATGGGAGTCACACCTTTACGCGACCGATGCAACTCCTGGACCCTTCGGAGTCGGCCTGGCGCGGAAGACGTTCTCAACGAGGAGGAATCATGGCTACCGAGCCATCGCCGCCGGACGCTCATACAGCAGCGCCCGTCGACTTCACCGCATATCAGCAGAATCCCCAGTTCAAGGAGCTACGGAAGCGCCACCGCAGCTTCGTTTTCCCAATGGCGGTCTTCTTTCTGCTCTGGTATTTCCTGTATGTACTGCTGGCGTCCTACGCCACCGACTTCATGTCGACCCCGGTCTGGGGAAACATCAACATCGGCCTGATCATGGGGCTGCTGCAGTTCGTCACCACCTTCGCCATCACCATGGGGTACGTCACCTACGCCAACCGGAAGCTGGACCCGATCGCCGCGGACATCCGCCACGAGCTTGAGGTCACCGCACCGGAGATCTTCGTCGAAAAGCCAGGAGCGAACAAATGATGCCGCTGTCCCTGCCGATGCAGACGGTCGAGAGCACCCAGGTTGGTGAGCCGTGGCTGAACATGACCATTTTCGGTCTGTTCGTCGCCGTCACCCTGGTGATCGTGCTCCGGGCAAGCCGTAATACCAAGACCGCCGCCGACTACTACGCGGCCGGCCGGTCCTTCAGCGGACCGCAGAACGGTACCGCCATTGCGGGCGACTACCTGTCGGCGGCGTCGTTCCTCGGCATCGTCGGTGCCATCGCCATCAACGGCTACGACGGCTTCCTCTACTCCATCGGCTTCCTCGTCGCCTGGCTGGTAGCGCTGCTGCTCGTCGCCGAACTGCTGCGCAACACGGGCAAGTTCACCATGGCCGACGTCCTGTCGTTCCGGCTGCGCCAGCGTCCGGTGCGCATTGCTGCCGCCATCACCACCCTTGCCGTCTGCTTCTTCTACCTGCTGGCGCAGATGGCCGGCGCGGGCGGACTGGTGTCGCTTCTGCTGGGAATCGACGACCGGATCGGCCAGTCCCTGGTGATCACCGTCGTCGGCGGGCTGATGATCGTCTATGTACTGATCGGCGGCATGAAGGGCACCACCTGGGTGCAGATCATCAAGGCCGTCATGCTGATCACCGGCGCGTTCGTGATGACCATCTGGGTCCTCGCAATCCACAACTTCAACCTGTCCACCCTGCTCGGTGCCGCGATGGAGACCGCGGGCAACCCCGAGATCATCAACCCGGGCCTTCAATACGGGGTCAGCTCCACGTCGCAGCTGGACTTCGTCTCGCTCGCCCTGGCGCTGGTCCTCGGTACGGCTGCACTGCCTCACGTCCTGATGCGGTTCTACACGGTGCCGACTGCCAAGGAAGCCCGCCGCTCAGTGGTGTGGGCCATTTGGCTCATCGGCGGGTTCTACCTGTTCACCCTGGTGCTCGGTTACGGTGCAGGTGCCCTCATCGGCGCCGACCGCATCACCGCCGCCCCCGGTGGAGTCAACTCGGCGGCACCGCTGCTCGCGTTCGAACTGGGCGGACCAATCCTGCTCGGCGTGATTTCGGCGGTCGCCTTCGCCACCATCCTCGCGGTGGTTGCCGGACTGACGATCACCGCAGCGGCATCCTTCGCCCACGACATCTACGCGAACGTGATCCGCAAGGGCAACCTTGACCCCGACGGTGAGGTGAAGGTGGCACGACGCACCGTCGTCGTCATCGGGATCCTGTCCATCCTTGGCGGCATCGGCGCCCAGGGGCAGAACATCGCCTTCCTGGTCGCCCTGGCCTTCGCTGTCGCAGCCAGTGCCAACCTGCCCACCATCCTCTACTCGCTCTTCTGGAAGCGCTTCAACACCCAGGGTGCAATCTGGAGCATGTACGGCGGACTTGGGTCGGCAATGCTGCTCATCGCCTTCTCGCCGGTTGTCTCGGGCCGGGAAACCTCGATGATCCAGGGCGCCGACTTCGTCCTGTTCCCGCTGAACAACCCGGGCATCGTTTCCATCCCGCTCGCGTTCTTCCTCGGCTGGCTGGGTAGCGTCCTGGCCAAGACCACCGAGGATCCGCAGAAGCAGGCGGAAATGGAAGTCAGGTCCCTTACCGGGGTCGGCGCGGAAAAGGCCACCGAACACTAGGTCGGTCTTCGCGGACGTCTCACTGGCAACAGGCCGGTCCGATACCTTTCGGACCGGCCTGTTGCTCTGCGTGGGGGCTTAGCTTGACCCTGTTGCTATGGGCGGGCTAGCTTGCTCCGGGTGGGGGCCTAGCTTGAGGCCCGGGGGCCCCGTTCCAGCAGCGGCTCCACCCGGAAGGGGACCAGCTCGCCCATGGCCAGGGAGGTGTCGCACCGTTCCACGCCGTCACAGCCGAGGATTTTTCCGTTGATCCTGAACAGGTCCTCCGCGTCGGCACAGACCACCCTGACCAGGATGTCGGCTTGGCCGGTCAGCCCGTAGGCTTCCAGCACTTCGGGGATGCCGGCGAGCTGCTCGGTGATGGTCGCCAGCTTCTGCTGCTGCACATGCACGTGAATAAACGCCATCAACGGGTAGCCGAGCGCAACCGGATTGATCCGACGCTCGAAGGAGAGGAACACCGACTTCTTCTCCAGTTGGGCCATCCGAGCCTGCACCGTATTGCGCGATAGCCCCAACTTCTGGGCCAGCGCCACCACCGTGCGTCGCGGGTCTTTCGCCAGCGCAATCAGGAGGCGGGTGTCGGTGGAATCCAAGGGTTGCATAATGCGCAATGCTAACACGGCCGCCGTCGTCAATATCGGGCATTCTGCTCAGTCAAACGAAGATCGGTTGTGCTCGATGGGCCCTGTGAGTAGGGTCACAGTATCTTTGGGTAAAGACGCCCAGGGGTCAAGGTCGGGCCAGTCGAACGGATCCCAAGCGATCCGTTCACGGTCAAGACCCAATCGATGAAGGTTGTGTAATTGTGCCTCTGAATGACACCGCTTCCGCCGGGGAAGACACGCTGATCCAGCTCCTCTCGCCCTCGGGTGTCCGGCGGGAGAACAGTGACTACGACCGGTGGGTCGCCGACGTCGATGGCCCAGCGCTGCAGGCGTTGTACGAGGACATGGTGGTGGTCCGCCGGATTGATGCCGAGGCGACCGCGCTGCAGCGGCAGGGCGAACTGGCCCTCTGGCCGCCGCTGCTGGGGCAGGAGGCAGCCCAGATCGGCTCCGGCCGCGCGCTCCGCGAGGACGACTTTGTCTTCTCCAGCTACCGGGAGAACGCCGTCGCCTACTGCCGGGGAGTGGATTTCACCGACATCCTGCGGGTGTGGCGGGGCAACGCCTCCTCGGGCTGGGATCCCTTCACCATCAACATGGCCACCCCCCAGGTCATCATCGGCGCTCAGACCCTGCACGCCACCGGGTACGCGATGGGCATCCAGAACGACGGCGCCGACTCGGTGGCCGTCACCTACTTCGGGGATGGCGCCACCAGCCAGGGCGATGTCAACGAGGCAATGGTCTTCGCTGCCAGCTACCAGGCACCGGTCATCTTCTTCTGCCAGAACAACCACTGGGCAATCTCCGAGCCCGTGGGCCTGCAGGCTCACGTTCCGATCGCCAACCGGGCCCCCGGGTTCGGCATCCCCTCGGTGCGCGTCGACGGCAACGACGTGCTGGCCTGCCTGGCGGTCACCCGGCAGGCGCTGAACCGGGCCAGGACCGGCGGGGGACCGAGCTTCATCGAAGCCGTCACCTACCGGATGGGACCCCACACCACCGCCGATGATCCCACCAAGTACCGTGACGCCAACGAACTGGAGGACTGGGCGGCGAAGGACCCAATTTCCCGGTTGGCAACACTGCTCCAGTCGATGGGCCTGATGACCGACGAATTCGTGGCGGCGGTGAACACGAAGGCGGCCGAGGTCGCAGCGAAGCTCCGCTCTGGCTGCATCGAAATGCCCGAGCCCGAGCCGATGGACGTCTTCAAACACGTCTACAGCACCCCCAACTCCTGGCTGGACCGTCAGCAGGAGAACTATGGCCGTTATCTCGCCACCTTTGAGTCGGACCCCGCAGCCACGGAAGGAAGCCACTAATGTCCACCATGACATTCGGCCGGGCCATCAACGCCGGCCTGCGCAGGGCAATGGAACACGACCCGAAGGTGATCCTCATGGGCGAGGACATCGGCAAGCTGGGTGGCGTTTTCAGGATCACCGAGGGGCTGCAGAAGGACTTCGGCGAGCACCGGGTGCTGGACACTCCGCTGGCGGAATCGGCCATCATGGGGACCGCCGTCGGGATGGCCTACCGCGGCTACCGCCCCGTGGTCGAAATCCAGTTCGACGGGTTCATCTACCCGGCCTTCGACCAGATAGTCTGTCAGGTCGCCAAGCTTCACTACCGCACCCAGGGTGCCGTGAAGATGCCCATCACCATCCGGGTGCCGTTTGGTGGCGGCATCGGGTCGCCCGAGCATCACTCGGAATCGCCCGAAGCCTATTTCACCCACACCTCGGGCCTGAGGGTCATCAGCGTCTCCAATCCACAGGACGCGTACACGATGATCCAGCAGGCCATCGCCAGCGATGACCCCGTCCTGTACTTCGAGCCGAAGCGGCGGTACCACGCCAGGGGCGAGGTGGATGAGTCGGTCGACCTCGCAGCGACCTCCATGGAAGACGCCCATGTGGTTTCCCCGGGAAGCGACGTCACCCTGGTGACCTACGGCCCGCTGGTTCCTACCGCGCGGGACGCAGCGATCGCCGCGTCCGACGACGGGCTGTCAGTGGAGGTCATCGACCTGCGGTCGCTGGCCCCGATCGACTTCGCGACGATCGAGGCGTCGGTGCGGAAGACCGGCCGGTTGGTGATCACCCACGAGGCGGCACAGTCGGGTGGGCTGGGCGCGGAAATCGCGGCCAGCATCACCGAGCGCTGCTTCAACTATCTGGAGCACGCACCGGTCCGGGTAACCGGCTTCGACATCCCGTACCCGTACTCCAAACTGGAATTCCATCACCTGCCCGACCTGGATCGGATTCTCGACGGCGTGGACCGCGTCATGGGACGACCCAATTCGCTGAGCGGGCTCGAAAGGTAGTGGCAACTGTGATTAAGGAATTCAGGCTCCCCGACCTGGGCGAGGGACTGACCGAGTCGGAAATTGTGAGCTGGCATGTCGCCGAGGGCGACATCGTCGAGCTGAACCAGATCATTGCCGACGTGGAGACCGCCAAGGCGGTGGTGGAACTACCATCACCCTACGCAGGGGTGGTGGCGCGGTTGCATGAGCAGCCAGGCACCGTAGTGGAAGTCGGTGCCCCGATCATCTCGTTCGATGTTCAGTCGGTCGGCGGCTCCGATAGTGGGGGAGCAGGTGTTGGTGGCCCCGCCGCAGCGGATTCCGATGGTGCGGGCGGTGGCGACGACGGTGCCCCTGCCAAACGCGAGCCCAACCTCGTGGGTTATGGTGCCGCGGTCGAAAAGGGTGGACGGCCTTCCCGGCGCCCCCGTGGCGGGTCTGCCGGTGCTTCACCGGCATCCGCGGCGTCGGCATCCGCGGCGTCGGCACCAGTGGAGCCGACGGCAGTGGAGCCGGCGGCCCCAGAGCAACCAATGCCAGCACCGAAGCCGGCATCAGCGCCAGCAGCACCTGTTGCGCCGGAGCCGGCGTCAGCTGTCGCGCCGGAGTCGGCAGGCACAGCAGCCCCGGAGCGGCCCCGCTCCACGCCGCCGGTGCGGAAACTTGCGCGTGATCTTGGGGTTGAGTTGGCATCGGTCACCGGGACCGGGCCGAACGGCCTGATCACCCGCGAGGATGTGCTCTCGGCGGCGGACAGCGACCAGGGAGCGACCTCCGGCATCGTCGGATCCGAGGCAGCGCCCCAGCCGCCCGCGACCCTTGGGCACCGTGAAACCAGGACCCCGATCAAGGGAATGCGCAAGCACACCGCGGCTGCGATGGTCGCCAGCGCGTTCACCGCACCGCACGTCACCGAGTTCCTGACCATCGACGTCACCCCCACCATGGACCTGGTGGCACGTTTGAAGGCCAGCAGGGCTTTCGCCGACGTGAAGATCACCCCGCTGACCCTCGTGGCCAAGGCGTTGTGCATTGCCGTGGACCGCAACCCCACGGTCAATACCCGCTGGGACGAGGCGGGCGCCGAGATCGTGCAGCATCACTATGTGAACCTGGGGATTGCCGCAGCCACCCCGCGCGGGCTGATGGTGCCCAACCTCAAGGACGCCGACCGGATGTCCCTGCTGGAGCTCGCCCGGGCCCTGACCACGCTGACCGAGACGGCCCGCGCCGGGAAAACCAGTCCGTCGGACCTCTCGGGTGGCACCATCTCCATCACCAATGTGGGAGTGTTCGGGATCGACGCCGGAACACCGATCCTCAACCCGGGGGAGGCGGCCATCCTCGCGATGGGTGCCGTGCGACGGACGCCGTGGGAATATCAGGGCGACATTGCGTTGCGCTCGGTGATGACGCTCAGCCTGTCGTTCGACCATCGCCTGGTGGATGGCGAGCAGGGGTCACGCTTCCTCGCCGACATCGGCACGATCCTGTCCGATCCCGGGATGGTCCTGACGATGATCTAGTGGACCGGGCGGGGCCCTCAGGGGCGCCGCCGGGTCGAGAGATCGCAGGGGTACGCCTGATCCGGTGAGCAAGGTGGACCGGGCGGGTCAACCTGGGCAATCGTGGCTGGCCTTTCCCTCACCGAGGTCGAGGTTGCTGCGGATGGTCCAGGTTGCTCACCGGCGTCTACCGCTAGCGGAGTTCGAGAACCAGTTCCTTGACGACGGCGCCGCGGGCATTGGCGAATCCCTGGACCTCACCGATGTGCTCGAAGCCGTAGCGTTCGAGGATCCTGATGGAGTTGACGTTGTCCACCACGGCGCGTGCCCGGATAGGCCGGTCAGTGAACTCCTCGAGGAATAGCCCCACGGCTGCCGTCGTAATGCCCTGACCCCAGCGGGCCTTGTCGATCCAGTAGCTGATCTCGGGGGTCTCGTCGTTGCGGTACGCAAGGATGCTTCCCACAACAACGCCGTCGTTGAGGATGGTGCGCACGGTGATCTGGGGGTCGTTCAGGATGTTCTGCCAGTGGTGATTGAACACCCCACGGTCTGCGGGGTTCTTGGCCGTGAACGCAGCCATGTGGTTGGCGCTGGGATCGAGCTGATGGGTGAAAAACTCGTCCAGGTCGGAGGGTTCAACGGCGCGTAGTGAAGTCACATCGAACTTTCGGTTAGGTGTCGGGTAGAAACAGGTTACTAGGCAATCGGCTAGGCATTAAGCGCCGACCAGGCCATCTTCTCCAGCAGCGACCGCAGATCGGCGATATCGTTGTCGGTCTTCCGGCGGTTCGTGGTGTGCGGGGTGGAGTTGATCAGCCCGAAGGCGGCGTGAGCCTTTCGTCGAAGGTGGCCGGGGTCGGCGTCCGGCAGGAGCTGGGCCATGACATCCACCCACACTTCCACATATTGACGCTGCAGGAACCGCACCGTGTGCTCGTCCTCGGGGGAGAGGCTGTTCAGGTCGCGGTCCTGCACCCGGATGACGTTGGCGTTGCGCAGCGCGAAGTCAACCTGAAACCGGATGAGTCCCCGGAGTGCTGACGCCGGATCGGCTGCCTCCGCGACGACCGCGTTGCTTCCCTGGAGCAAGTCTTCGCTGACCCCTGCCAGGAGGGCGGCAAGAACTGCCGGTTTGCCGCTGAAGTGGCGATACACCGCGGGGCCGCTGACACCGGCCGCGGCACCCAGGTCCTCGATCGACACCCCGTTGTAGCCCCGTTCGGCGAAGAGCTCGGCCGCGGCGTCGAGCAGCGCAGCGCGTCGGGACGCTTTCGCCCGGCTGCGCCCGGTGATCCGGCCTGGAGCCGAAGCTTCCATGGGTGCCCCATCTCGTCCGGCCGCGGAGACCGGTGATCTTATTTTGGTGGACAAGTCGGTTATTAGCTACTAACCTAAACTCAGTTAGTACACACTAACTGAAAAGCCTTCCAACCGACGGTTAGCTCGCCGATGAGCAACCGGTCAGGGAAAGACCTCGATGCAGACGCTGACTTCCCAGGTAGATCCCACCAGCCCCGGCTTTCGCGAGAACGACAGTGCGCAACGGGGTCTGGTGGACGAATTACGCGACCGGCTTGCGGAGGCGGCTCTCGGAGGCCCAGCCCGTTCCCGTGAACGGCACGTGGCCCGCGGCAAGCTCCTCCCGCGCGAGCGCATCGACCAGTTGCTCGACGACGGCAGTCCCTTTCTGGAGATCGCGCCACTGGCTGCCAACGGTCTGTACGACGACGAATGCCCGGGCGCCGGGGTCATCGCCGGCGTTGGTCTGGTCCACGGCCGCCATGTCCTCGTGATCTCGAACGATGCAACGGTCAAGGGCGGCACCTACTACCCGCTCACCGTCAAGAAGCACCTCCGTGCCCAGGAAATCGCGCTGGAAAACAACCTGCCATGCGTCTACCTGGTGGACTCCGGCGGAGCGTTCCTGCCGAAACAGGACGAGGTGTTTCCGGACCGGGAACACTTCGGCCGTATCTTCTTCAACCAGGCCACCATGTCCGCCCGGAAGATTCCGCAGATCGCCGCCGTCATGGGCTCCTGCACCGCGGGCGGCGCCTACGTTCCAGCGATGAGCGACGAGACGGTCATCGTCCGTAACCAGGGCACCATCTTCCTCGGAGGACCGCCGCTGGTGAAAGCGGCAATCGGAGAAATTGTCACCGCCGAGGAGCTGGGCGGGGGAGACGTCCACTCGAAAATCTCGGGCGTCACCGACCACCTCGCCGAAAATGATGCCCACGCGCTCGAGATTGTCCGGGACATCATCTCCACGCTGCCCCGGAACCAGCCTGCCTGGGACATCACGCGGTCAATCGAACCTGCAGTCGATCCAGACGAGGTCTACGGAGCCGTCCCGACAGATGTCAACGCCTCCTACGATGCCCGCGAGGTCATCGCCCGGCTCGTGGACGGCAGCGGGTTCCATGAATTCAAGAAGGAGTACGGCGCCACCCTGGTGACCGGCTTCGCTACCCTACACGGCCACCAGGTGGGGATTGTCGCCAATAACGGAGTGCTGTTCAGTGAATCCGCCCTCAAGGGCGCTCACTTCATCGAGCTGTGCGACCAACGTGGCATCCCCCTGATCTTCCTGCAGAACCTCTCGGGCTTCATGGTCGGCCGCGACTACGAAGCCGGTGGCATCGCGAAGAACGGCGCCAAGATGGTGACCGCCGTCGCCACCTGCCGGGTCCCCAAACTGACGGTCGTCGTCGGCGGGTCCTTCGGCGCAGGCAACTACTCGATGTGTGGCCGTGCCTACTCCCCGCGTTTCCTGTGGATGTGGCCCTCCAGCCGGATCTCGGTGATGGGCGGCAACCAGGCCTCCTCGGTGCTGGCCACCGTCAAGCGTGACCAGCTGGAAGGGCGGGGCGAGGAGTGGAGCGCCGACGACGAAGAGGCCTTCAAGGCCCCCATCCGCGACCAGTACGAGGAGCAGGGCAGTCCCTACTACTCGACCGCCCGGCTCTGGGACGACGGCATTATTGACCCCGCGGATACCCGCACGGTGCTCGGCCTCGCGTTGGACGTCTGTGCCAACGCCCCGGTCCGGGACACCTCCTTCGGCCTCTTCCGGATGTGAGCGCAGATGCTACCGATTGAACCAACCACTGATACCACCCTGCCCGGGACGGCTGTGCCCGAAACAGCCCTGTTCACGACAGTGCTCGTTGCCAACCGTGGCGAGATCGCCTGCCGGGTCATCAGGTCCCTCAGGGCACTCGGCATCAGGTCAGTGGCGGTCTACAGCGACGCCGACGCCGGTGCCCTCCACGTGCGTGAGGCCGACGAAGCGGTCCGGATCGGCCCGGCCGCCCCGGCGCAGAGCTACCTCTCCATCGACGCGATCCTTGAGGCCTGCCGCCGGACGGGCGCGCAGGCCGTTCATCCCGGGTATGGGTTCCTCAGCGAGAACCAGGGGTTCGCCCAGGCGCTCAGTGATGCTGGCCTTGCCTTCATTGGCCCCTCGGTGCACGCCCTGAACGTGATGGGTGACAAGATCCGGTCCAAAAACCACGTGATGGACCATGGAGTGCCGGTGGTGCCCGGCATCGCCCAGCCGGGCCTGACCGACCAGCAGCTGCTCGACGCGGCCGCCGACGTTGGTTTCCCGCTGCTGATCAAACCCTCGGCGGGCGGCGGCGGCAAGGGAATGCACGTCGTCGAGCGTCAGGAAGACCTGGCAGCCACCCTGCCGACCGCCAGGCGGGTCGCTGCCTCGGCGTTCGGGGATGACACCCTGTTCCTTGAGCGCCTGATCCTCACCCCGCGGCACATCGAGGTGCAGGTACTCGCTGACAACCACGGCAACGTCATTCACCTGGGGGAGCGGGAATGCTCCCTGCAGCGCCGGCACCAGAAAGTCATTGAGGAGGCTCCCTCACCACTCCTGGACGATGCCACCCGGATCCGCATCGGTGAGGCTGCCTGCAACGCCGCGCGCAGCGTCGACTACAGCGGGGCGGGAACCGTTGAGTTCCTGGTATCGGCCGACGCGCCGGACGAATTCTTTTTCATGGAAATGAATACCCGCCTCCAGGTCGAGCACCCGGTCACGGAGATGATCACCGGTATCGATCTGGTCCAGTGGCAGGTCCGTATTGCAGCCGGCGACAAGCTCACCCTCACCCAGGAGGACGTGGTGCTGACCGGCCACGCCGTCGAGGCCCGGGTTTACGCCGAGGATCCCGAGGCTGACTTCCTGCCCTCCACCGGGACAGTGGCCGGGCTGTCCGAACCCCGGGGCGAGGGCATCCGGGTGGATAGCTCGCTGCTCACCGGGCTCGAAGTTTCCGCGAGCTACGACCCAATGCTCTCCAAGGTCATCGCGTGGGGACGCAACCGCACCGAGGCTCTGGACCGTTTGGACCGTGCGCTCGCCGACACGGTGGTGCTCGGTGTCAACACCAATATCGAGTACCTCAAGCTGCTGATCAACGACGACGACGTCCGCGCCGGACGCCTCGACACCACCATGATCGAGCGGAAGCTGCCGGGACTGGCCTTCCGCCGCATCAGTGACGAGGAACTCTCGATTCTCGCTGCGGTCGATGCTGGCGGGAGTGCCAGCGAAAGCGACGGCGGACCGTACGGCGTGCGCGACGGCGTCGTCGCGTCGCCCTGGGCCCGCCGCGACGGCTGGCGGATTGGAGCCCACCGGCCCCGACGTCTGAACCTTGCTGTCTCGCCCGACGACGTCCGCGAGGTTCTGGTGACGCCGGCCCGGAGCGGGTTCGAGGTCAGGATCGGGGACGGCAACACTCGCTTCGTGACCTACGACCCCGTGCAGGGGACAGTGACAGTTGACGGAATCCGTCGCAACGCGGCGATCGAACGTGGGGCAGGCAGGATCTGGTACGCCGACGCCGGCTGGTCCACGTCGGTACGGAGCCTCAGCAGGACCGAGCGTCTCGAAGCCCAGCTGTCGCGGATCGCCCGCGCCGAAGGCACTGCAGACCCCGAGGTGCGCTCGACGATGCCCGGAACGGTCACGTCGGTGGCGGTTGCCGACGGCGACACGGTCGACGCCGGCCAGACCCTGCTCAGCGTCGAGGCCATGAAGATGGAGCACCAGCTCACCGCATCGGTTGCCGGTACCGTCTCGATCCACCTCAAACCCGGCGACCTCGTCAAAGCCAACCAGATCGTCGCCCGAATCCACGTGACGGAAACCCTGCCCGACCCTGCGGACTCACCGAAAATGAAAGAAGAACTGTAAGCCATGAATTTTGAACTCAGCGAGGACTACCAGGACCTGGTGGACACTGTCCGCGAATTCGCGGACGAAGTTGTCGCGCCGGTGTCCGCCAAGCACGACGAAGAGCACAGCTTCCCGTACGCCGTCGTCGACCAGATGGCCGACATGGGCCTGTTCGGGCTGCCCTTCCCCGAGGAATTCGGCGGGATGGGAGGCGACTACTTCGCCCTGTGCCTCGCCCTGGAACAGCTGGCCCGGGTGGATCAGTCCGTGGCCATCACCCTCGAGGCAGGGGTCTCCCTCGGCGCGATGCCGGTTTACCGGTTCGGCACCGAGGAGCAGAAACGTGAATGGCTGCCCATGCTGGCCAGTGGCAAGGCCCTCGGTGGCTTCGGTCTGACCGAGTCCGAGGCTGGTTCGGACGCCTCGGGCACCAAAACGACCGCGAAGCTCGTGAACGGCGAATGGGTCATCAACGGCACCAAGGAGTTCATCACCAACTCCGGCACCGACATCACCCGGCTGGTCACCGTCACGGCTGTCACCGACACCGTCACGCGCGAGGACGGTTCGGTGAAGAAGGAAATCTCCACCATCCTCGTCCCGTCCGACACACCAGGTTTCACGGCAGAGAAGGCATACAACAAGGTGGGCTGGAACGCCTCCGACACCCACCCGCTCACCCTGACCGACGTGCACGTTCCGGAGGCGAACCTGCTGGGCATGCGTGGCCGCGGCTACGCGAACTTCCTCCAGATCCTCGATGAGGGCCGCATTGCCATCGCCGCGCTCGCCACCGGTGCCGCGCAGGGCTGTGTCGAGGAATCGATCAAGTACGCCAAGGAGCGTCAGGCGTTCGGCACCAATATCGGGTCGTTCCAGTCGATCCAGTTCAAGATCGCCCGGATGCAGGCCAGGGCGCACACCGCCCGGTTGGCCTACTACGACGCCGCGTCACGCATGCTGGCCGGCAAGCCGTTCAAGACGCAGGCATCCATCGCTAAGCTGGTGGCTGGTGAAGCTGCCATGGACAACGCCCGCGACGCCACCCAGATCTTCGGCGGCTACGGATTCATCAACGAGTTCACCGTGTCACGCCACTACCGCGATTCGAAGATTCTCGAAGTGGGCGAGGGGACAACCGAGGTTCAGCTGATGCTGATCGCCCGGGAACTCGGTCTCTAGCCCCACGCCACACGCCAGTACCTAAGGAGTTACAGTGATCGACAAAGTTGTTGCGACGGCTGCCGAAGCGGTAGCCGATATCCCCGATGGTGCGTCACTTGCCGTCGGCGGGTTTGGCCTCTGCGGAATCCCGGTTGCCCTGATCAGTGCCCTGCACGAGCAGGGCACCACCGATCTGGAAACCATCAGCAACAACTGCGGGGTGGACAACTGGGGGCTCGGCGTTCTCCTCTTCGATGGGCGGATCCGTCGCACCATCAGCTCCTACGTGGGCGAGAACAAGGAGTTTGCCCGCCAGTACCTCTCCGGTGAGCTGGAGGTGGAACTGACCCCGCAGGGCACCCTTGCCGAGCGGTTGCGCGCGGGGGGCGCCGGGATCCCCGCGTTCTACACTCCCGCCGGGGTCGGCACGCAGGTGAGCGAGGGTGGGTTGCCGCAGAATTACGACGACGCCGGGAACGTTACGAAGGCTTCAGCGCCGAAGGAAGTACGCACCTTCGGCGGCCAGGACTATGTGCTGGAGGAGTCGGTCAACCCCGATTACGCGCTTGTTCATGCCTGGAAGGGTGACCGGCACGGCAACCTGGTGTTCCACGCCACCGCGATGAACTTCAACCCGTTGTGCGCCCAGGCCGGGAAGATCACCATCGCCGAGGTGGAGGAACTGGTGGAACCAGGCGAACTCGACCCCGCGCAGGTTCACATCCCTGGGATCTTTGTCCAACGCGTGGTGCTGGCCGCGAACCCGGAAAAGCGGATCGAGAAGCGCACCGTATCACTCGCTTCCGAGGCACCTACCGAATCCAACCCTGCCGACTCCACTTCTGCAAAGGCGGTCTGAGACATGGCACTGACACGAAACGAACTCGCTGCCCGCGTCGCCCTTGAGCTGGAGAACGGTCAGTACGTCAACCTGGGCATCGGTATGCCGACGTTGATTCCGAACTACATCCCCGACGGTGTCGAGGTGGTGCTCCACTCCGAGAACGGGATTCTCGGCGTCGGGCCCTATCCCACCGAGGAGCAGCTGGATCCGGACCTGATCAACGCGGGCAAGGAAACGGTGACCGCGAACGCCGGGGCCGCCTACTTCGATTCAGCGGCGTCTTTCGGCATGATCCGCGGCGGCCACGTTGACGTGGCGGTCCTCGGGGCAATGGAGGTCGCTGCGAACGGGGATCTCGCCAACTGGATGATTCCCGGCAAGATGGTCAAGGGTATGGGTGGCGCCATGGACCTGGTCTTCGGTGCGAAGCGTGTCATCGTGATGATGGAACACGTTGACCGCAGCGGCAAGCCAAAGATTGTCAGCAGCTGTTCACTTCCCTTGACCGGCAAGGGGTGCGTCAACCGGATCATCACCGATCTTGCGGTGATCGACGTCGACGCCGACCGTAACGGTGGCACCCTGGTGTTGCGGGAGACCGCGCCAGGGGTGACCGTCGATGAGGTCCTCGCGGCAACGGGAGCGCCTCTGGAGGTTGACCTGCATGGCTGAGACTGACGCGGCGAACATCCAGAGGGAAGCGCCCGAGCGTGCCGTGGTGGAGCAGCGTGGGCTCTATTTTGAGGAACTCGACACCGAGGTGGTGTATTCGCATCGGCCAGGACGCACCCTGACAGAGACCGATAACGTCCTGTTTACGACGATGACCATGAACACGCAGGCCCTCCATCTCGACGCGGCGTGGAGTTCGACGCAACCCTTTGGGCAGCGGCTGATGAACTCGATGCTGACACTGGCGACCGTCGTCGGGCAGTCGGTCCCGCAGCTGACCCAGGGGACCATCGTGGCGCAACTGGGGATGACCGATGTGCGGTTCCCGCACCCGCTGTTCCACGGGGACACCCTGTACACGGACACGGTGGTGACCGAGAAGCGGCTTTCGGCGTCGCGGCCCGGCCAGGGCATCGTCACGATGGAACACACCGGCCGGAATCAGGACGGCACCGTCGTCGCACTGGTCACCAGAAGCGTTCTGATGTGGACCAGGGAAGGGCACCTGAGCTCATGAAGACCTTTACCATGGGGCCGTCGCTGCTGTTCTGTCCCGCCGACCGGCCGGAGCGGTTCGCGAAGGCGGCTGACCGTGCGGACGCAGTGATCCTTGACCTCGAGGATGCGGTAGCTCCGGACGGCAAGGCCGCGGCGCGGGAAGCGGTGGCGGTGAGCACGCTTGACCCTTCGCGCACTATCGTGCGGATCAACCCTGCGTCGTCAGGCGACTACGCGCCCGACGTCGAGATGCTCAAGCACACGCCGTATCGCACCGTGATGCTGGCCAAGGCTGAATCGGCTGCCGATCTCTGGGGATTGAGTGCGTTTTCGGTTGTCGCCCTGTGCGAGACAGCGGTAGGGGTGCTGAACGCGCAGGCGATCGCGGCCGAACCGAATGTGGTGGCGTTGATGTGGGGTGCCGAGGATCTGGTCGCGTCGTTGGGCGGGTCGTCCAGCCGGACAGCTGACGGCTCCTATCGGCACGTGGCGCTGCAGGCCCGATCCCAGGTGTTGTTGGCCGCGGCTGCCGCGGGCAAGGCGGCGATGGACTCGGTGTATATCAACATTGCCGATCTGGACGGGTTGGCGGCCGAGTCCCAGGATGCAGTGGCTTCGGGATTTGGGTCGAAGGCCTGCATTCATCCGAGTCAGGCGCCGGTGATCCGTCAGGCGTATCGGCCGTCGGCTGAGGAAGTTGACTATGCCCGGGCAATCCTTACCGAGGCAGCCCAGAGCGGCGGCGTCTTTCAGTTTCAGGGTCGGATGATCGATGGGCCGATCCTTCGTCATGCCGAGCAGACCCTGGCACGGGCTGGGGAACTGCCCGGATAATCCTGCCAGCCTCGGCTGAAGATCAGTTCCGGGAATTTGTGAAGGTCCGTTCACCGTTACCCCTATATGAGAACAGTGATAGCAGGAGCCCACGGAAAAATTGCCCGCGAACTTACCCGCCAGCTTGTTCAACAGGGTCACGAGGTTGTCGGACTGGTCCGCAACCCGGAGCAGAACACAGACATTGAGAACGACGGCGGCACCCCGGTAGTGGTCGACCTCGAGTCGAGTACGCCCGACGAGCTCGCCCAGGTGCTGACTGGAGCCGACGCTGTCGTTTTCGCAGCCGGCGCAGGCCCAGACAGCAGTGCGGAACGGAAAGACTCGGTCGATCGCGGAGCCTCAGTGCTGCTGGCAGACGCCGCAGAGATTGCCGGCGTCAAGCGGTTCGTCCAGGTTTCCTCGATGGGAGCCGACTCGGTTCGGGACGGCCAGCGCCCTGACGGACTCGACGACATCTTCTACGCCTACCTTCAGGCCAAGCTCGCCGCAGAGGAAGACCTGGCGGCAAGGTCGTCCTTCAGCTGGACGGTTATCCGCCCGGGTGGACTGACCGACGACGCCGCGACCGGCAGGGTGCGGCTTACTTCGAAGACCGGCCAGGGGTCGGTGCCACGCAAGGACGTGGCTACGGTCATCGCGGCGTTGCTCGACAGCAAGCTCGGGGACCGACAGGTGCTGGAGCTGATCTCCGGCGAGGAAACCATCGCCGACGCGCTCGCCTCCATCAGCCGCTAACCAGCGACCCGCTCACCAGCAACCCCGCTCACCAGCGGTCCGCTCAACAGAAACGGCCCTTGGGCTCAGGAACTGCCATCGCAACCGGCGGGCCTGAGCCTGAGGGCCGTTTTTGCGTCCGGCCCCGTGCGCGATACTTGAACCATGGAATTTATCGCCCCAGCCACTGGACGACGCCGGGTGGTCATTCTCGGCTCCACCGGCTCCATCGGCACCCAGGCCATCGACGTGATCCGGCAGGCACCCGAGCGCTTCATCGTCACCGCCATCTCGGCCGGCGGAGGCAACCTGACGCTGTTGGCAGAGCAGGCTGTCGCGGTCAACGCCCAGGCTGTCGCCTCGGCCTCCGGCACCGACGCCGGACTCAGCGACGCCATCCGCAAGGCTGCCGCCGCAGTTCCGGCAGCAAAAAACTATTCGCCGCAACTGTTCACCGGGCCCGACGCCTCAGCCCATCTCGCCGCCTGGCCCGACGCCGACGTCGTCCTCAATGGGATCACCGGTTCCATCGGGCTCGCGCCAACTCTCGCGGCGCTCAAGGCCGGACACCTGTTGGCCCTGGCCAATAAGGAATCCCTCATCGTGGGCGGCCAACTGGTCCACGACGTCGCCGCTGAAGGCCAGATTGTTCCCGTCGACTCGGAGCACTCGGCCATTGCCCAGTGCCTTCGCTCCGGCAGTGCAGCAGAGGTCGACCGGCTGATTCTCACCGCATCCGGCGGACCCTTCCGGGGCAAGGCGCGGAAGGACCTGCAGAGCGTCACCCCGCAGCAGGCCCTTGCCCACCCAACCTGGGACATGGGCAGGATGGTCACCACCAATTCCGCCACCATGGTCAATAAGGCGCTGGAGGTCATTGAGGCCCATCTGCTGTTCGGCATCCCGCTGGAACAGATTGACGTCGTCGTGCACCCACAGTCGATCATCCACTCGATGGTGCAGTTCACCGACGGGTCAACCATCGCCCAGGCCTCACCGCCCGATATGCGCCTGCCCATTGCCCTCGGCATCGGGTGGCCGCACCGCATCCCGGGTGCGGCAACCCCGTGTGACTGGACCACCGCCGCCTCCTGGACCTTCGAACCCCTCGACGAGGAAGCCTTCCCGGCCGTGCGGCTGGCCAAGGCGGCTGCGGCGCGCGGGGGAACGGCGATGGCAGTCTTCAACGCCGCCAACGAGGAGGCCGTCGAGGCTTTTCACAGCGGAGCCATAGGTTTCACTGACATTGTGGATACGGTGGAGGCCATCACCGCCGAGCATGACAGTGGCGGGCCACTCACTCTCAGCAGCGTGCTCGACGCCGAGAAACGGGCACGCACACTCGCCCGGATTCGTTGTGGTGTGCAGGATCAGTACAGCTAAGCCAAAGGAACCACGTTGTCCATTCTGCTCTTCGTTCTGGGAGTACTTTTCGTTGCAGTAGGCATTGCGGCGTCCATTGCTCTGCACGAAGTGGGGCATCTTGTCCCCGCCAAGCTTTTCAGGGTCCGCGTCACCCAGTACATGATCGGATTCGGACCCACCCTCTTCTCCCGCCGTCGCGGCGACACCGAATACGGGTTCAAGGCCATCCCCCTGGGGGGATATGTGGCGATGGTGGGGATGTTTCCACCCGCCAAGAACGACGACGTCGACTCCGGCACCGCGGTCCGGCCGTCCAGCACCGGGATGTTCCAGCAGCTCACCAACGACGCCCGGCAGGCCGCCGCCGAGCAGCTCCGTCCAGGTGATGAGAACCGGGTCTTCTACAAGTTGCCCATCTGGAAGCGGATCGTCATCATGCTCGGTGGGCCGGTGATGAACCTGCTGATCGGCGTCATCATGTTCGCCGTCCTCATCATGGGCTTCGGATCGCCCCAGGCGACCACCACGGTCTCCGAGGTGTACGAGTGTGTGGTCCCCGCCAGCCAGCAGGCGTCAACCGGCCAGACCTCGTGCACGGCTGACGATCCCGCGGCCCCCGCGTTCGAGGCGGGCCTGCAGCCAGGCGACCGCGTGGTGAGCTATGACGGCCAGGAAGTCACCGACTGGACCGAGCTCTCCGCCTGGATCCGGGATACGGCTGGCGCCGAAACGGACGTCACCTACGTGCGCGACGGCGAAACCATCAACACCACGATCACGCCACTGCTGACCGAACGTCCGGTGCCCGACATTGACGGCCGCCCCAAGCTCGACGCCGACGGCAATCCGGTGCTGGAAGCCGTGGGATTCATCGGCGTCGGCTCACAGCAGGAACTGGTCCCCGGCCCCGCCAGCGAAGTGTTGCCGGCGGTCGGCGAGAATGTCGTCGCGGTGACCGGGGTGGTGATCAACCTCCCGCAGCGGGTCGTCGAGGTGGGGCAGGCCGCATTCTCGGATGCTCCGCGCGATCCGGAGGGACCCATCAGCGTGGTCGGCGTCGGCCGGATCGCCGGCGAGGTCTCCGCCATGGACGAGATCCCGATCGAGTCCCGCGTGGCAACCCTGGTCGGGCTGGTGGGCGGCGTCAATATTGCCCTGTTTGTGTTCAACCTCATCCCCTTGCTGCCCCTCGACGGCGGACACATCGCCGGTGCGCTCTGGGAGGGACTCCGCCGGACCTTCGCGCGGCTGTTCAGGCGCCCCGACCCCGGCCCCTTCGACATGGCGAAACTCCTCCCGCTCACCTATGTGGTGGCCGTGTTGCTGATGGGAATGGGCGCGTTGCTGATTTACGCCGACATCGTGAAGCCGGTCGACCTCTTCGGCTAGCCAGTCTTCCCGACCCACCTGAAGACCGGTTGTAAATCAATTTGAGTACCAAATAGGTTGATATTTAATTTACAACCCAATATGGTTGTCATATGTTCGTGCTGACGATTGACCAGAAAGGCAGTTCGCACGCCGACGACGGCGTTCCCAGGTTGCTCCAGTTGCTGCGGCAGGTGCCGGTGATCGTTCCCTTCGACCGGTCGGTGGGGGATGAGGCGCAGGGAGTGCTCGAATCGCCCGAGGCAGTGGTGGACGCCGCCCTGCTGTGCCTGCGGGCGGGCGGCTGGTACGTGGGCATTGGGGTGGGCGACGTCGACCTACCGCTGCCAGCGACTGCCCGGGAAGGCCGGGGTGCAGCCTTTGTTGCCGCCCGCGCCGCCGTCGAGCGCGCCAAGAAGGCGGGGGACCGGGCCGCCGTCGCCGTGGAGGGTGGACTCGGGGCCGCCGACGCCGAAGGCGTACTGATGCTGATTGGGCTGCACGTGATGAAGCGAACCGCTGCTGAATGGCGGATCCTGGACCAGTTGGAACCCAACAAGTGGGGGAGCCAAACCGCAGCGGCACGCCGGCTGGGCATCACCACCCAGGCCGTCAGCAAGGCGGTTGCCCGTTCGGCGTGGGTCGAGGAGTGGGCCGCCCGGCCGGCTGCCGCCGTCCTGCTGGCCCGCGCGGATGCGGGGGAGGCAGCTACCCCAGGGTGAAGCGTCGTACCCGTCCGGTGTCGTACCCAGACGGTAGAGTCCCGGAGTGAAGGCTGCAGTCGGGATGCCTCAGTAGGGGATCCCCAGCCGGCCTGTGATGCGAAAGCCGCGACGGAGGACGAGAGATGGAAGCGCTGTGGGTGATACTGACGCTGCTCGTGGCAGCCGGAGTGGGGTGGCCTGTCACGATCGGTGTGTTGAAGGTCGCACGATCGGTCGACGAGCACGGTGAATCCACAGGGCAGCAGCGGACTGTCGACTACGGGACACCCGGCAAGACCCTCACGATTGTGGTCCCGGCCCAGCCCGCACACCAGCCCGGCACCCCGGCAAACCCTGCGATGCCCCGGCCGGGTGTCCTGCGGGGTGGCCTGGTGATCGGGATCCTGGAGCGGCTCGGCGTCGCCGCAGCCATCCTTGCCAACGAGCCCGTGGCCATTGCCTACGTCGTGGCGATCAAGGGCCTGGGCCGCTACTCCGAACTGAAGGAAACGCCCGCGGTCGCTGAGCGGTTCATCATCGGCACCCTCGCATCACTGCTGTGGGCTGCGGCCGTCGCCGTCCTCGCGGCGAGGTACCTGCTGTAATCACGTATAAGGTGGTTCTATGAGTGTTTTCGCAGTGGAATACGTGTATGGCCCTGATACCTCCGACCTACGCGACGAGCACCGGCCAGCTCACCGCGAATGGCTGACCGGTCTGGTAGGGGAAGGTCGCGTGCTCGCGTCCGGCGCATTCGCCGACGGAGCCGGCGCACTCCTGATCTTCACCGCTGAGAACGAGCAGTCGCTCAACGATCTGGTAAGCCAGGATCCGTTCGCGCTGGTTGGCGCCATCGCAGCAGTCAAGGCCACCGAGTGGAAACCCGGCATCGGCCTGCTGTCGCAGTACGCCTGAGCCCAACCTCGCAACCTGTAAATACTTGATGTACCGATGAACTACACATGGAGGATCCTTTGACCTCGGTCAGTTTAGGAATGCCAGCCGCACCGCCGCCCGTCCTTGCTCCGCGCCGCAAAACCCGGCAGATCAAGGTCGGCTCCGTGGGCGTTGGATCGGATTCGCCTATCAGCATCCAGTCCATGACCACCACCCCCACCACCGACATCAACGCGACGCTCCAGCAGATCGCAGAACTGACGGCCACCGGTTGCGACATTGTCCGGGTCGCCTGCCCGTCAGCCGACGACGCCGCGGCGCTGCCGATCATCGCCAGGAAGTCCCAGATTCCGGTCATCGCCGATATCCACTTCCAGCCGAAGTATGTGTTCGCGGCGATCGATGCCGGGTGCGCAGCAGTCCGGGTCAACCCCGGCAACATCAGGAAGTTCGACGATCAGATCAAGGAGATCGCCGCAGCGGCCAAGGCTGCCGGCACCTCGATCCGGATCGGCGTCAACGCCGGGTCGCTCGACCCGCGGCTGATGGAAAAGTACGGCAAAGCCACCCCCGAAGCGCTCGTCGAATCGGCGGTCTGGGAAGCCTCACTCTTCGAGGAACACGACTTCCACGACTTCAAGATCTCGGTCAAGCACAACGACCCGGTGATCATGGTGCGTGCCTACGAGCTGCTGGCCGAGCGCGGCGACTGGCCCCTTCACCTGGGCGTCACCGAGGCCGGGCCGGCCTTCCAGGGCACCATCAAGTCGGCGACAGCCTTCGGAGCCCTCCTGGCCAAAGGCATCGGCGACACCATCCGCGTCTCCCTGTCGGCACCGCCGGTTGAGGAAATCAAGGTGGGCAATCAGATCCTGCAGTCGCTGAACCTGCGACCCCGCAAGCTGGAAATTGTGTCCTGCCCTTCCTGCGGCCGCGCCCAGGTGGATGTCTACACCCTCGCCGAGCAGGTCACTGCCGGCCTGGAAGGGATGGAAATTCCCTTGCGCGTCGCGGTGATGGGCTGTGTCGTCAACGGTCCCGGCGAAGCACGTGAAGCCGACCTCGGTGTTGCGTCCGGAAACGGAAAAGGCCAGATTTTCGTCAAGGGACAGGTCATCAAGACTGTTCCCGAGGACCAGATTGTTGAGACACTCATTGAAGAGGCCATGAGAATAGCTGAGGAGATGGGGGAAGCTGATGGCGAGACTGCTGGCCAGGGTGGCCCCATGGTTACCGTCAGTTAGGTCGCACGCAGAGCAACCCGACGCGACCGGACCAGACGCTGCCGGGGCTGCCGCTACGGGTACCGCAGTGGATGACGGCTTCCTGACGCTCGACAAGGAACACAACGAGGCGCTCGGCCGCCTGGTTGACCGGGACCCGACGTCGAATGTCTTCATCGCATCCCACCTGGAAGCCTCCCGTGGCTTGTCTCCGTCCTACGCGGGCGGCGAAGTGATCGGAATGTTCAGGGCAGGGGAACTCGTCTCGGCTTGCTGGGCCGGCGTCAACTTGGTGCCGATCGGGGTGTCCCCGGACGATGGCGCGGCGCTCGGCACCCACCTGGGCGCCTCCGGCCGAAAGTTTTCCTCCATCTTCGGGCCAGCCGACGCGGTCCTGGCCATCTGGTCGACCCTGCGGCTGCACAGCCCGGAGCCGTTCGATGTGCGGCCCCAGCAGCCGCTGCTGGCCATCACCGGAACGCCCAAGGTAGACCCGGCGCCGGGACTCCGGTTCACCCGCGAGGATGAGCTGGATGTGATCGTTCCTGCCTGTGCCGCCATGTTCGAAGAGGAAGTCGGGTACTCGCCCTTCACCGGCGGCGGCGATCATTACCGTCGCCGCGTCGCCTCCCTGGTTCGCCGGCAGGCGTCCCTCGCCGATTTCGACCACGACGGCCAGGTGATCTTCAAGGCCGAGCTCGGCACCGTGTCGAGCACCACCGTCCAGATCCAGGGGGTCTGGATGAACCCGGCCTACCGTGGACAGGGGCTCAGCGCCCGCTACCTCGCCGCCGTCGTCATTGCCGCACAGCAGCGCGCGCCAGTGGTGAGTCTGTACGTCAACTCGTTCAACACGCGCGCTCTCTCCGCCTACCGGACGGTGGGCTTCGAAGAAGTGGGCACCTTCGCCACGGTGCTGCTGTGAAGGCGGCGCTGTTGTGAAAGTGACGCTGTCGTGAAAGACCGGAGGCGACGCCCGCTCACCGTGCTCTCGTGTGCTGCGCTCATCGCCGTCGGGGGCTGCAGCGCTGGCCCGGACATTGACGAACTCCCCGCTCCCGCCACGCTGTCAGCCGAACCGACCGACGGAGCCGAACCCACTGAGGCCGCCGAACCAACTGTCGATCCCACCAGTACGGAACCGGCCGGGACCGATCCCACGACGATTGCCCAGCCGAACACCGAATACACCCCCGAGGAACTGGTTGCTGCGCTGACGGCGGTGGATGAGGAGCAGTCACTCGCCGGGGTGATTCTTCCTGACTCGGACATTCGCGACCTGGTGGACCGGGCCGGAACCGAGGCGCCCAGCGACCTGACGGTGACCCCCGAGGAATGCAACGTCTTCGCCGACACCGACGTCGTCGGGCCTGCCCTCAGTGCCTCGCTCGCCGTCATGACCTTCGCCGGGGCCTCCTCCCTGCAGCCCGACTCGCTCAGCCTCACCAGCCACGGGTCCGACGACGTCATCCAGGACCAGCTTGCGGCCAACCGCAGCCAGCTCGCGGAGTGCTCCGAGTTCGAGATGGACATCGCCGGTGAAGTGGTCACGGCGGCCGTCACCGAGCAACGGGTGACTACCAACGCCGACAGGACCTTCGCCGTCCGGACCGTGGTTCGGATCCCCGGGACCATTCAGGAGACCGTCTCCCTGACCGCACTGATCGGCACCACCACGATCAACGTCACAGTCGGCAGCTCCGGTGACAACGCGGAGGATCTGACCCGGGGTGAGGAGCTCGTCGACGCGACGGTCGCCGCGCTGCGGAGCCTGCAGTAAGGCACCGTCGGGCGCCCGTGTCATCAGGTGCCTCCCGAAACAGTTAGATTGGTATCTGATTGTAAAGCTGCCCCCGGCAGTCAGTGCTGAAGAAACGGATTTTAACGCGTGGTCCTTCGACTCTCCACCCTCTTCCTGCGCACCCTGCGCGAGGACCCCTCCGACGCAGAGGTCGCCAGCCACCGGCTCCTCGTGCGGGCCGGCTACATCCGGAGGGCAGCCCCCGGCATCTACAGCTGGTTGCCGCTGGGGCTGAGGGTGCTTGGCAAGGTGGAGACCATTATCCGTGAGGAGATGGCAGGCATCGGCGCGCAGGAGGTGCACTTCCCCGCACTGCTGCCCAAGGAGCCCTACGAGGCGACGAACCGGTGGACCGAGTACGGCGACGGCATCTTCAGGCTCCAGGACCGCAAGGGAGCCGACTACCTGCTGGCACCAACCCATGAGGAGATGTTCACCCTCCTGGTCAAGGACCTGTACAACTCGTACAAGGACCTACCGCTGAGCCTGTTCCAGATCCAGTCCAAGTACCGGGACGAGGCCAGGCCCCGTGCCGGCTTGCTGCGCGGCCGTGAATTCATCATGAAGGATTCCTACTCCTTCGACATCGACGACGCCGGGCTGGAGCGCAGCTACCAGCTGCACCGTGCCGCCTATCTGCGCATCTTCGAACGGCTCGGCCTCACCATCGTGCCCGTCGCGGCGACCGCCGGCGCCATGGGTGGGTCCAAGAGCGAAGAATTCCTGCACCCCTCGGAAATCGGCGAGGACACCTTCGTCGCTTCCGAGGGCGGCTACACCGCAAACGTCGAGGCGGTCACCACTGTCGTCCCGGACGAGGTCGATTTCTCCGGAGCCGCAGCCGCAGAAATCAAGGACACCCCTGATACCCCGACCATCGACACCCTGGTGAACCACGCGAACGAGGCCCTGGCCCGTGACGGCGGCCCCTGGACTGCTGCTGACACCCTGAAGAACGTGGTGCTGGCCGCCATCCTGCCCACCGGTGAGCGCCGGCTGGTCATCATCGGCCTGCCGGGTGACCGGACGGTCGATGTGAAGCGCATCGAAGCGAACCTTGCACCGCACCTCGAGGTGGGCGGCGAAGTGATGGTGGAGCCTGCCACCGACGAGGACCTGAGGAAGCATCCGGGCCTGGTCAAGGGGTACATCGGCCCCGGAGTGAGCCTGGACGCCCCGGTGCTCGGCGCCGACGGGTCAACGGGGATCACCTACCTGGTGGACCCCCGCATCGTGGCGGGAACGTCCTGGATCACCGGCGCCAACGTCAGGGGCAAACACGTCTTCGGCCTGGTCGCCTCCCGCGACTTCACCTGGGACGGGACCATCGAGGCTGTGGAGGTGCGCGACGGCGACGAGGCCCCCGACGGTTCGGGCCCGCTCAAGGCGGCCCGCGGCATCGAGATGGGCCACATCTTCCAGCTGGGCCGGAAGTATGCCGAGGCACTGAACCTGAAGGTCCTCGACCAGAACGGGAAGCTTGCCACCGTCACGATGGGCTCCTATGGCGTAGGTGTCACCCGGGCAATTGCTGCTCTGGCCGAATCGAACCGCGACGACAAGGGCATCATCTGGCCGAGGAACGTTGCCCCGGCGGACATCCACCTGGTCGCCACGGGCAAGGGCGAGGAAATCTTCGCCGCGGCCAACCAACTTGCCGAGGACCTTTCGGCTGCCGGTCTCGAGGTCATGTACGACGACCGGCCCAAGGTCTCCCCGGGCGTCAAGTTCGGTGATGCCGAGCTGATCGGCGTGCCAACCATCGTCGTGGTCGGGCGCGGCCTGGCCGACGGAGTGGTGGAGGTCAAGGACCGCCGCAGTGGTGAGGCAGAGAACATTGCGGTGGCGGACGTCGTGGAACACCTTCGCCGCCTCGTCAACTCCTAGCAGGGCCGGGTGAGCTCCGGGCTGGAGGAAATCCAGCTCGCGACGATCCTCCTGGTGGTGGTTGCCGGGTTCGCTGCTGGCTGGGTCGACGCGGTGGTCGGCGGCGGCGGCCTGCTCCAGCTGCCAGCACTGCTCCTGGTCCCGGGGATCACCCCGGTCCAGGCGCTGGCCACCAACAAGATGGGTTCGCTGTTCGGCACCACCACCAGTGCCATCACCTACTACCGGCGGGCCAAACCCGATCTGAGGACGGCTCTGCCGATGGCGGGGATAGCGCTGGTCGGCGGGTTTGGTGGTGCGATCATTGCGACGTCGTTGCCGTCGTCAGTGTTCAAGCCCATCATTGTTGTCGCACTCATCGCGGTGGCGGTGTTCACGGCGTTCCGGCCCACCGTCGGAACCCTGACCAAACTGCGTCATACCGGCGGCCGGCACTATGGGACGGCCGCAGCGATCGGTCTGGTGATCGGATTCTACGACGGGCTGATCGGCCCGGGGACCGGTTCTTTCCTGATCATCGCGATGGTCACCCTGCTCGGTTACAGCTTCCTCGACGCCAGCGCCAAGTCGAAGATCGTGAACCTTGCCACCAACTTTGGTGCGCTGATGTTCTTCCTCCCCAATGGCTCCCTGCTGTGGGGCCTGGGCCTGGTGCTGGGGTTGGCCAACATGGTCGGTGGCTATGTGGGGTCACGGATGGCCATCACCCAGGGCAGCAAATTCATCAGAATCGTCTTCCTCGTGGTGGTCAGCGCGCTGATCGCAAAGCTTGGGTACGACGTGTGGGTGGAAAACGTGCAGCCAGCGCTGCAGTAATTTCAAGCTGCAGTAATTCCAAGCTGACGTCATTCCGAGCTGCAGTGATACTGGCGCTGCCGGCCCGGGGCAGCGACCCCAGCCCCGCTTCAGGGCCGGGCCAGATCCGCTGCAGCGGGCAGTTCCGGGAGGGTACGGCGCAGCAGCGTGCTGGCCACCCACAGTGAACGCTGGGCGTTGTCCCGGTGTCCAGCTTCCACGGCGGAGAGGGCGTTCTGGACCTCCCGGACCACTGCCCAATCCCGTGCCAGAAGTGGGTCGAGGCCTGCTGCGAATGCCAGATCCGAGCACCGCTCCCGCAGATGGCCCTCCGGGTCGCCCGGGAACAGATCCCCAATCCGGTTCCACAGCATCGGGGCTACCGCAAACTCGGCGTCGCCTACCAGCGGCTTGGGATCGATGGCCAGGTAGCCCGCGGATCCGGTGGCATCAGAGTCCATCCGGCGCAGGATGTTGAGGTAGTGCAGGTCCGAGTGCACGAGAACATCCCGCTCGGACCGTCGCCCCACGGCTCCCCGTACCTGGCACACCTCCAGTGCGCATTCAAGGAGCCACCGGTCGAAGGGCCGTCCCAGCAGATCCCAGTCCGCAGGCATCGTGTCGGTCCACATCTCCGCCTGGGCGGCCACCGACGGAATGTCCCGCCACAGCTCACTCCCGTCCGGTGTCAGGGCCAGCTCCCGGACCAATCCACCCCAGATGGCGGCTGTCTCGTCCAGTGGCAGCCCGGCGAGAGACCGGTCTCCGTCCAGCCGCTCCAGCAGCAGCACGTAGTCATCGCGGGACGCCTCGAGCAGCCGCACCGCGCCCCGGCCTCCCCACAGGGTTAACGCATCGGGCTCGGTGAGTGCTTCGTCGTGGGGGATGCTGATCTTCAGGACGGCGGCGCTGCCATCGGCGCAGCGGACCGGCACTACCAGGGCCGCGCTACCGACCCAGGGCGGGGTGTCGCCCGGCAAGTCGATGCTGAGCCCCCACTCGGCGAGCGCAGTCCGGGCCAGGTCCCGCCACCTGTTCAGCCAGCCGTGCCCGGACGGCAGCTCGCGGGCGCCGCGAACCAGGGCGGAGGGGAGCTCGATCGCTGATACGTCCACGATCCCCAGTCTAGGCTCAGAGCGCTGACCCGGCGGGGAGCTAGACGAGGTTGCTCGCACCCAGGAGTGACCCAATCAGGTAGGTCGCGGCGAGCGCCAACGCACCCCCAATGACCACTCGCAGGGACGCGCGGAGCCTGGACGCGCCACCGATGGCTGCTCCCACCGCACCGGTGATCGACAGGGCTACCAGGACGGCAATGAAGGTGGTCGGAACCCGCCACTGCAGCGGTGGCAGCAGGATGGCAAGGAGGGGCAGGATGGCGCCCAGGATGAAGGCCGCGGCGGAGGCGAACGCGGCATTCCAGGCGCTCACCACGTCGGTCTCCTTGATACCCAATTCGGCGTCGAGGTGGGCTGCCAGCGCGTCGTGGCTGGTCAGTTCCACGGCGACGGTGTGTGCTGTGGCGGGCGTGAGCCCGCGTCCCTCATAGATGGCAGCAAGTTCGGCAAGCTCCTCCTCGGGTTGTTCGCTCAGTTCCCGCCGCTCCTTTTCGATCAACGCCCGCTGGCTGTCGCTCTGGCTGCTCACCGACACGAATTCGCCGAGCGCCATGGAGAGGGCACCACCGACCAGTGCCGCCAGGCCCGCGGTGAGGATCGGCCCGGGCGCATTGGTCACCCCTGCCACACCGACCACCACCGCTGCCACCGATACGATCCCGTCGTTGGCACCCAGGACCCCGGCCCGCAGCCAGTTCAGCCGGTGGGCCAGGTCGCCGCGGTGGGGCTCGTCTCCGTGGAGTGTGGCTGGGACCCCCGACAGGCCACCGGTATCCTCTGTTGCTGCCCTGCCCGTGCCGGACTCTTCCATGGTGGCTACCTTTCGTCTGCTCAGTCGATGATGCCGGGAAATGCTTCAAGGGTGCTGGTGGTCAACTGCCGCTGCTCGGCGACGTCGCTGAACCGTTCGACCGCCCACAGCCGTGCGGGTCCGTCAGTTAGTCCGACCAGATCCGCGTACATCCTCACCAGCTCCGTGTTCAGCCGGTTCAGGGTGCCCGTCGGGTCGTCAAAGAAGCCGGCGTCGAGGGCGTACGCGGGGATTTGCGTCGGCAGTTGTGTGCACGCCAGCCCCTGGAGGATACCCTCGCCCGCTAGCGCGGCGACGGCGTGCTGCTCGGCACGGTCGGTGAGCGGCGCGCCGTCGGCGATGCGCGCCGCTGCAACCTCGTAGGCGTACGCGGTCTGGTGCTCGGCGGACACCGCTGCACTGAGGTGCTCTGCCGCAGGCGGGTCGACGGGGTCCGTGGCAGTGCACTCGGGCTGCTGGCCGGGAGGGGCCCTTGGCAGCTGCTCCCATTCCGGTACCTCCAGGCCCTGCAGTCCTGCTAAGGACAGCGCCTGATGCCGCTGGCTGACGGCCACCGACGCGAGCAGACGCGCTATACCCGGTTCCGCGCCGACCGAGGCCTCCCGGTTCTGTTGTGCAGCGGAGAACAGGTCGGCCACGAAACTGGTGGGCGTGGGTGCCGGTTTCGAAATCGCTGTGGCCGGGGCGGAGCCGGCCGGCGCGGAGCCGTCCTTGGCTTCGGGTGCCCCGGGGGAGTCCCGACCCTCCCCTCCGGCGGGTTCTGTGGATGATGTGGCGGCGGAAACGGTGGGGGAGGAAACCGGCGAAAGGACAGGATGCCGGAGCGCCGTGGCCTGCTCCTGCAGCAGATCGGCCGTTGCAGCATAGGCGTCGCCGACGCCCGGACTGTCGGCGGCCGCACCGTCGGAAAGAATTGTTGCTTCGGCAGCGAGGTCGGTTGCAGATACTTCCGCATCCACCTGGGCCTGTTCTGTGAGCGACAGCTGAGGCGGG
Source organism: Arthrobacter sp. CAN_A212 (assembly GCF_015752345.1). Lineage (NCBI taxonomy): Bacteria > Bacillati > Actinomycetota > Actinomycetes > Micrococcales > Micrococcaceae > Arthrobacter > Arthrobacter sp. CAN_A212. Next base: position 105,177 of record NZ_JADOUT010000005.1, on the reverse strand, counting down.
CCGGGGTCGGGGGGATCATCCAGGTTTAGCCCGAGGGCGATCACCAGGACGAAGGCGAGGACCAGGGCGAGGGTGCGGACAGTCCGGTGTGCGACGCCGCGGGCGACACCACGGGCAACGCCGAGGCCGGAACGCCGGGGGCCAGAAGAGTCCTTCACAACTCTTGATGATGTCACGATCCCCGCCCGTTCGGCGGCTGGTACCCCGTATTTGGTTCAAAGTCGCTACGCTAGAGCTACAACATCATCGAGTGGGAGGCAGCAATGGCGGTTCGGCCGGGCAATGACAGTCCGCCTGTGGCAAGTACGCTGCAGCAACAAGCGCGTGACGCGGACAACCAGGTGGAATCGACCAGGCTCACAGCGCTGCTGCAGCCCACCGTCGAGCAGCACGGGCTCTTCCTTGAGGCCGTGGAGATCAAGTCCGCTGGATCGGAACGCACCGTCAACGTGGTTGTTGACCTGCCGGAAGATCAGACCGGCAGCGTCAACCTCGACCTGATATCCGACGTCGCACACGACGTCTCACTGGCCATGGATGCAGACCCGCATGACCACGGGCGGCCCTACAGCCTTGAGGTTTCCTCACCGGGTGTGTCCCGACCGCTCACAGAGCCCCGCCACTGGCGCCGGAACGTGGGCCGCATGGTCACTGTCCGCCAGCTCAAAGGGGACGACATTACCGGGCGGCTTCTGGAAGTCAGCGGGGACAGCGTCCGGCTAACCCCCCAGATCCCGGTGAAGAAGGGGATGAAGCCGAAGACCGGCGACCCCCTGACCCTGCCTCTTGCGGGCATCCGCAAAGGCACCGTGCAGGTTGAGTTCGCGCACCTGGACGACACGCACCCAGATGAATCGCCTCTTGACGACAGCGGGGACGAGGGCACCTTCGACGATTCCCGCCCCACCACCACCACACCCACAGCTTCGGAGAACTAAATGGATATTGATATGAGTGCGCTCAGGCTGCTGGAGCGAGAACGGGAGATCCCGTTGGAGCTCCTGATCCCCACCATCGAGCAGGCACTGCTGGTCGCGTACCACAAGACCGCGGGATCGCAGGATACCGCGCGCGCTGAACTGGATCGCAAGAGCGGACACGTCACCATCTGGGCGACCGAGACCGACGACGACGGCGCCCCGGTCGGCGAGTTCGATGACACCCCCACGGGCTTCGGCAGGATTGCGGCGAGCACCGCGCGGCAGATCATTCTCCAGCGCCTCCGTGATGCGGAAGATGACAACATCCTGGGCGAGTTCCGCGGGAAAGAGGGCGAGCTGGTCGCAGGGATGATCCAGCAGGGCACCAACCCGCACATGATCCAGGTCAACCTCGGATCGGTGGAGGCGCTGCTTCCACCACCCGAGCAGGTGCCGGGGGAGAAGTATCTGCACGGCGCGCGGTTGCGTGCCTTCGTCGTCGACGTTCACCGCGGCATGAAGGGTCCCTCAATCACCCTGTCCCGGTCGCATCCGGGATTGGTCCGGAAACTGTTCGAACTGGAAGTACCCGAGATCGCCGACCACACGGTCGAAATTGTCGCGCTGGCCCGCGAGGCCGGGCACCGCACCAAGATCGCGGTGAAAGCAAAGGTTCCAGGCGTGAACGCCAAGGGTGCCTGCATTGGTGAGATGGGTTCCCGTGTCCGGGCGGTCATGAACGAGCTCAACGACGAAAAGATCGACATCGTCGACTACAGCGACGATCCAGCCACCTTCATTGCCAGTTCGTTGTCGCCCTCACGCGTCTCGTCGGTCACCATCACCGACGAGAGCACCCGGTCAGCGCGGGTGGTGGTACCCGATTACCAGCTGTCGCTGGCTATCGGCAAAGAGGGTCAGAACGCTCGACTGGCAGCGAAACTGACCGGGTGGCGGATCGACATTGTGTCCGACGCCGTCAAGGCCTGAAGACCGGGTAGTGCTGCCAATGCGGCCTTGCCTGCCGAAAAGAGCTAGAATGGAAGAGGCTTAGGTCATTGCCATCCCAACGTGCCGCGATCAGAACGTGCGTCGGTTGCCGGAAACGTGATGACCAGGCTGTTTTGCTGCGGTTGGTGAGAGGAAATCCGGACGGCTCCAACGTCGTCGTGATTGATGATCGCCGCCGACTCTCCGGTAGAGGTGCGTGGTTGCACCCCACGCCGGCGTGCCTGGAGCAGGCCCTCAAGAGGGGTGCTTTCAACCGAGCCTTTCGGGGTCAGGTTGACCCTCGCGAAGTCGAGGACCGGCTCCACACACTCAAGGAAGCTTCGCTACGGAGCCACCCTAAAGAAACCGTCCCCCCTGAAAGCGGGTCAGAAAACTGATGGATTCCCGATGAGTACCCAGCGATGAGTGCCCAACGATGAACAATCTGTTGAGCTTTGCAATCGGATTTTCAGTTGCCCCGGCGGCTGTGGTCTGCAGTAGGAAATAGTTGGTTCGTGCCTGACTCGGTGCGGACCGAGACAGGAGAAATGTGGCTAAGGTCCGCGTACACGAGCTCGCCAAAGAGCTCGGAATTACTTCGAAAGATGCAGTAGCCAAACTGCAGGAACTGGGCGAATTCGTCCGTTCCGCCTCGTCAACAATCGAGGCACCCGTCGTGAAGAAACTTCGCGGCGCTTTCCCGGCAGCACCCGCAGCAGCAGCAGCCAAGCCTGCCGCTGATCCGGCGCCCGCCAAGGCCGCGCCGGCACCTGCAGCAAGCCCAGCGGCTTCCACCCCTGCCCCGCCGAAGTCAGCCTCACCGGCTACTCCCGGTCCGAAGGCACCGGAGAAGGACCGCAAGGACACCCCCGCAGCCACCCCCGAACCAGCCGCCGCCCCGGCAGCGGCCCCGGCGGCTCCAGCAGCTGCTGAGCCAACAGCCCCGGAAGCCTCGTCGGCAGCCAAGCCGGGCGCACGCCCGGCACCCAAGCCGGCCGAGGCGCAGGCTCCTGCCGCGCGTTCCGGTTCGGCGGCCCGACCCGGTGCTCCCCGACCAGGCAACAACCCGTTCGCACCCTCGCAGGGCATGCCCCGCTCGGGTCGCGGCGACGGCGACCGCTCCGGCGGACCCCGCCCCGGCAACAACCCCTTCGCGCCATCCCAGGGCATGCCGCGTCCGGGACGCCGTGACGACGCGGCCGGCCAGCGGCCAGCCGCTGGTGCTGGCGGACCCCGCCCGGCAGCCGGTGCTGGTGGCCCACGGCCAGCGGCAGGCTCGGCGCGTCCGGGCGGTCCCCGTCCGGCAGCTGGCGCACCAGGATCACGTCCAACGCCGGGCATGATGCCCAACCGCACCGAACGCCCAGCGGCCCCAGGCCGTGGCGGCGCGGCGCGCCCAGGTGGCGGACCAGGCCGTGGCGGCCCAGGTGGCGCACCCGGTGCCGGTGGCGGCGCACCCGCCGGCGGCGGCTTCGGCAAGGGCGGTCGCGGACGCGGCGGCACTGCCGGTGCTTTCGGTAAGGGCGGCGCAGGACGCGGCAAGCAGCGCAAGTCGAAGCGTGCAAAGCGTCAGGAACTGGAGCAGATGTCAGCTCCGTCCCTGGGCGGCGTCAGCGTACCCCGCGGCGACGGCAACACTGTTGTCCGGTTGCGTCGTGGCTCCTCACTCTCCGAGTTCGCCGAGAAGATAGATGCGAACCCGGCGGCACTGGTCACGGTCCTGTTCCACCTTGGTGAAATGGCGACCGCCACCCAGTCCCTCGACGAAGGCACCTTCGAGGTGCTCGGCACGGAACTGGGTTACAAGATCCAGGTCGTTTCGCCGGAGGACGAGGAGCGCGAGCTGCTCGGCAACTTCGACATCGACATCGACGCCGAACTCGAAGCCGAGGGTGACACCCAGCTGGAGGCCCGTCCTCCAGTGGTCACCGTCATGGGCCACGTCGACCACGGTAAGACGCGCCTGCTGGATGCGATCCGCAAGTCGAACGTCGTCGAAGGCGAGCACGGCGGCATCACCCAGCACATCGGTGCCTACCAGATCGACCACGAGCATGAGGGCACCGAGCGCGCCATCACGTTCATTGACACCCCCGGCCACGAGGCGTTCACCGCCATGCGTGCCCGTGGTGCCAAGGTCACCGACATCGCGGTCCTGGTTGTCGCGGCCGACGACGGCGTCATGCCCCAGACGGTTGAGGCACTGAACCACGCCCAGGCGGCCAACGTGCCGATCGTCGTCGCAGTGAACAAGATCGACCGCGAAGGGGCCAACCCCGACAAGGTCAAGGGTCAGCTCACCGAGTACGGTCTGGTCCCCGAGGAATACGGTGGCGACACCATGTTCGTCCACGTGTCGGCGCTCAAGGGTGAAGGCATCGACGAACTGCTCGAAGCTGTCCTCTTGACCGCTGACGCTGCACTCGACATGCGGGCCAACCCGAACAAGGACGCCCGCGGTATCGCCATCGAAGCCAACCTGGACAAGGGCCGCGGTGCTGTTGCAACCGTGCTGGTCCAGTCCGGAACGCTGAACGTCGGCGACACGATCGTCGCCGGTGTGGCGCACGGACGTGTCCGGGCGATGTTCAACGAGGACGGCGACAACGTCATGGTCGCAGGACCATCCCGCCCCGTTCAGGTGCTGGGCCTCTCGACGGTCCCGCGCGCCGGTGACACCTTCCTGGTGACACCTGACGAGCGGACCGGCCGCCAGATCGCCGAGAAGCGTGAAGCAGCCGACCGTAACGCAGCCCTGGCGAAGCGCCGCAAGCGCATCAGCCTCGAGGACTTCGACCAGGCCGTCGCAGACGGCAAGGTCGACACCCTCAACCTCATCCTCAAGGGCGACGTCTCCGGTGCTGTCGAAGCACTCGAAGATTCTCTGCTCAAGATCGATGTGGGCGATGGAGTTGCGCTGCGGGTCATCCACCGTGGCGTCGGCGCCATCACGCAGAACGACGTCAACCTGGCCACCGTGGACTCGGCGATCATCATCGGGTTCAACGTCCGGCCAGCCGAGCGGGTGGCAGACCTTGCCGACCGCGAAGGTGTCGACCTGCGCTTCTACTCGGTCATCTACGCAGCAATCGATGACATTGAGGCAGCACTCAAGGGCATGCTCAAGCCCGAGTACGAAGAAGCGCAACTCGGAACCGCAGAGATCCGGGAAGTCTTCAGGTCCTCGAAGTTCGGCAACATTGCCGGATCGATCGTCCGCTCCGGTGTCATCCGCAGGAACTCCAAGGCACGTCTGGTCCGCGACGGGACGGTTGTCGGCGACAACCTCACGGTCGAGTCTCTACGTCGTTTCAAGGACGATGCCACCGAGGTCCGCACGGACTTCGAGTGTGGTATCGGCCTCGGGTCCTTCAATGACGTCAAGGAAGGCGACATTGTCGAGACCTACGAGATGCGCGAGAAGCCGCGCGTCTAGGTTGTTGAAGTTGTGGGCGGGCGCCCCGGGATCCGGGGCGCCTTTGCCCATTTCGCTGCTGGGGCCGCAGGAGAAATCCGGCGGCCCTTGCCCACTTCGCGCCCGCACTCTGGACTTGGTGTTTAGTTTTCCGGTCGGCGGGCGCTCAGACGCCCACCAACCATGGGCTGCCGGATTTCTCCAACGGCTCGGGTTGGGCGTCTGGCCCGGCCGCCGGATATCGACGACGGCCGCGCGTCACAGACTGCGCGATTTGATCGCCCGGTAGCCAACCATGGCGTTCCCGGGCGTCCCTGAAGTACCCGTTTTAGTAATTGTTTAGGCAAGAGGAGTTAGTTATGGCAGATCCGGCACGGGCTTCACGGCTCGCCCAACGGATTAAGGTAATTGTCGCTGAGGCTCTGCGCCGCCGGGTCAAGGATCCACGGCTCGAGGCCGTGACCATCACGGACGCACGGGTCACCAACGACCTCCAGCACGCGACCCTGTACTACACGGTCTTCGGCGATGCAGACGAGCAGGCTGCCACCCGCACCGCCCTCGAGTCGGCCCGCGGTGTGCTGCGGTCAGAGGTGGGACGGAACATCACCGCCCGCCTGACGCCGACCCTCGAATTCGTTCCCGACGAAATCCCGGTCAACGCGAGCCATCTCGAAGAGCTGCTGCGGACTGCCCGGGAGCGTGACGCGGAAGTTGCCGCGATCGCCCAGGGCGCAAAGTTCGCGGGGGACGCGGACCCGTACCGCAAACCGGACGAGGACGACGACGAGGCTGAGCCGGCGAATCCCGACGCCGCCAAGTAGGTCAGTACACATTAGGCCAGTACACACGGGAGGGCGGGTCCGCAGCAGCGGACCCGCCCTCCCGGCGTTAACACTGGTTGAATTCCTGCTGGTCAGTCCTGGTTGGCGTCGGCCGTGTCACCGGTCGGTTCCTGCCCGGACGGGTACCAGCCGTGTCCGCCGTTGAGCTTCACCTTGATCACCTTCCCGTCGGGAGGTGTCCCTTCTCCGGGGAGGACATCGGTGGTGGCGTACAGGGTCGACCCCCGCAGCTCGACCTCTGCGGGCAGGGGGACCTCCAGCAGCGGCTGCGCCGTTGACGATCCACGGGGGATGACCGAAATCCGGTTCGCGAACAGCTCAGCCACGTAGATGTTCCCGCCCCCGTCCACTGCCACCCCGGTGGGGGTGACCAGCCCGGTAGCCACCTGGGTGGCGGTGCCCTTCCACAGGTTGACGGCGAACACGGAGCCGAGGGCTCCGAGCGACGGATCCTCCGGCCCGCCGGGTAGCGAGGTCACATAGAGCTTGCCGTTCCACCCGATCTCGATGTCAGTGGGCACCGGTTCCAGGTAGTAGGTGGAGCCCACAGCGCACGGATCGAGTCCGAGCGCCGCCGCCCGTTCCTCGTTGATTTCGAGGGGGATTGCGGGCAGGACCGCGACGGTGGACACCTTGCCCCACCGGTCAACCCTGAAGATCGCATTGGCTCCAGCATCCGCTACGAGTACCTGGGAGCCGAGGGCCACGGTGGCATAGGGGTTGGAATCCTGGGCTCCGGGGTACCGTGCGAAGGGACCCAGATTGACCTGTGCGGCCAGGCACTCCTCGTCCAGGTCCCTGAACCCGTAGATGGTGCCGCCGTCAGGATTCGCCGCACGTTCATACGCGGCGATGTCGGTGATGGTCCTGACCTTGCCGCGCCTGTCAATGGACTTCAGAAGGGACTCGTTGGCTGCCGGTATGCCCTCACCCGCGCCAACAGTCATCGTGTAATAGGTGGTTCCCCCGAAGCGGGACACCGAGCCTGAGAAGTAGCCGGGCATGGCATCGAGTTGCTGGATCGAACCATCCGCCGCGATGCGGTCGACGGTCCCGTCGAAGGATTGGGCGACGTCGAACGATTTCCCAGGTCCGAGGGCGAGCCGCAGGGGCGACAGGAGTCCATCGGCCAGGGTGGTGGTCTTACCCGGGGTGGGGAGGGGTTTACTGTATTCCCAGGAATGCGCGGGGCCGGCTCCGAGCCCCAGGGTCGCCGCAAGTGCGATGGATGCGAGCGCGGCGGAGGTTGCTTTTTTCACGGTGTATCTCCTCAACATTGACGAAAGTGACAACGTGAGACCCTTTTCCGGCGAGAACGCCGCGCGCCCCATGCCCCCAAATCGTCCGCGTAAGCGTCATTCTGGGACGGTAGACCACCGAAACATTCACAGGATAGACCCAGCTAACTTTGATGTAAATGTCAGCCAGAAACTGAGCTGGTTCTAGTCGTGGTGGCGTGGTGGGCGGCCCGGGAGTCGCGACAGACCCTCCACCAGCTCATCGGTATCGCCACACAGCGAGATGCGAATCCACCCCTCACCTATCGAACCGAAGGCGGTGCCCGGAGCGACCGCAACACCCTGCTCCCTCAGCAGCCGGTGCACCCAGTCCCTGACGTTTCCGTCGGTGGCGTGGGAGAGGTCGGCCCACAGGTAGAACGCGCCCTGCGCGTCGAGAAAGTCGATTCCCAGCGCTGCCAGGACCGCCGACGCAGCATCCCGGTTGCGGCGGTAATGATCCAGTGCGGTGGCGACGTAGTCCTGGGGCCCGGTCAGGGCCGCCAAGGCCGAATACTGCGAGGACGCCGCAACGCAGGAGACGATCGATTCCATGACATTGTCCAGACGCTGCTGCATCCCCGGCGGGGTGATCAACGCACCAACCCGGATCCCGGTCAGTCCGTACGTCTTGGACAGGGTCACCGAGGTGAAGACCCGCGCCGAGGAATCTATCGGGCAGTCAGCCGACCCGTCAGCGGATCCCGACCCATCAAAGCGTGCTGGGCTGACGTGGGGCACATCGTAGGTGAACGACTCGTAGCACTCGTCGGAAATGACCCACAGGTCATGCGCCCGGGCGAACTCCATCAGCGCCCGGGTCAGGTCCTCGCTGAACACCGCGCCCAGTGGGTTGGACGGCGAATTGAGGACCAGCACCCGGGTACGGGGCCCGACGAGCCGCTCCAGGTCCTCAACCCGTGGCTGGAACCCGTGCCCGGCGTGGAGCGGGTACTCCACCGGGACCGCATGGAGCAGGCGGGCTGTCATCCCGAACGTGGGGTACCCGGGGTTCGGAATCAGGACTTCATCCCCGACCCCGAGCAACAGGCTCATCGCCAGGTGTAGGCCCTGCTGCGCGCCGGCCGTCACGTACACTCGCGCCGGATCCACGTCGACTGAATTCTGGTCGCCGAACCGCTTGGCGAAGGCTTCCCGCAGCGGTGCGATGCCGGCGTTGGGTGTGTAGTTCGTCTCATCCCGGTCAAGCGCGGCCATCCCCGCCTCCAGCACATGCCGCGCCACCGCGAAGCCTGGTTCCCCGATACTGAGCACGATCGCGCCGGGGGTGGCCCAGGCGGCCTGCGTGATTTCGCGGATCTGGTTCGGTGGCAGCGCAGCGGCGTGGATCGAGATGTTCGGCATCGGCCTAGCGTATCGCCGCCCGGGCGGGCTGGCCGCCGACGACCCGGCGGCGCAGCCGATCCCGATCCGTCCCGGTGGGCTCCGCCGCCGGACGGCGGCCCACTACATCCCGCCTATACTGAGAGGCGTGAATTCCGGGCAAGTCCACTCAGGACTGATTATCGTGGACAAGCCTCAGGGCTGGACCAGCCATGACGTGGTGAGCAAGATGAGGCGGCTCGCGGGAACCCGGAAGGTGGGCCACGCGGGCACCCTCGACCCGATGGCGACAGGGGTGCTGGTGGTCGGCATCAACCGCGCCACCCGGCTGCTGACCTTTGTGGTGGGCACCTCCAAGACCTACACGGCCACCATCAGGCTCGGCCAGTCAACAGTGACCGACGATGCCGAGGGCGACGTCGTCACCACCACCTCGGCCGCCGATATCACTGGCGAGGCCATTCGCGCTGGAGTTGCGGCCCTCACCGGCGACATCGAACAGGTCCCCAGCAGCGTGAGCGCCATCAAGGTCAAGGGTCAGCGTGCCTATACCCGGGTCCGCTCCGGCGAGGACGTTGTCCTCGCGGCCCGTCCCGTGACCATCCACCGGTTCGAGCTTCACGACATGCGGACGGTGACAGACCCGGACGCCGACGAGACCCTGCTGGATCTCGATGTCACCGTCGAATGCAGCTCCGGCACCTACATCCGCGCCCTGGCCCGTGACCTGGGCCGGGCGCTCGGGGTCGGCGGCCACCTGACCGCACTCCGGCGCACCCAGGTGGGGCCCTACTCTTTGGACCAGGCTTCCACCCTCGAGGAGCTCGCCACCGACCTGCGGCTCCTCCCTATCAACGACGCGGCACGGGTCCTGTTCACCCCGCGGGAACTCTCCGCTGGCGAGGCGCTCGACCTGTCCCACGGACGGTTTATCCCGGCCGGGGACGACGGCGGTCCGGTGGCGGCGTTCGCTCCCGACGGCACCCTGGTTGCCCTGCTGAAAAACTCGGCCGACCGGGCGCGCCCCCTGCTGGTCTTCGCCCCCGGCAACGAGACCTCCGCCGGTGAGAACGGCACCCCCTCATGATCGTGGACGGGTTTTTCATTACCGGCGTGATCGTTTGCGTGGTCTCGGCGGTCATCTGCTTCGGCGCGGCGGCGATCCGGCAGCCGCCCAACGACGTCACCATCCTCTCTGTCGCTGCCGTCGAACTGTTCCTGCTGGTCTACGGTGTGGCAGCCATCATCAGGCAGACCGGTGGCGAGCCGATTGCCGGGGAGACCTGGGAGTTCTGGGGCTACCTCCTCACCGCGCTGTGTATCCCGCTGGCCGGGTTCTGGTGGGCCATCCTGGAGCGCAGCCGATGGAGCAACGTGGTACTCGGCGCCGTCGGGATCACCGTCTTCGTTATGCTGTTCCGGATGGAACAGATCTGGGACCGGGTGCCCCTGTGAGCACGCGCCGCACTGAAACGTCCCCGGCAGGGCCCTCCCGTCACCGCAACAGCGGTCCGGGTCGCCTACTGATCGCCGTCTACGGTATTTTCGCCCTCGCGGCAACCGCACGGGCCGTCTTCCAGATCAGCACCAAGTTCGCCGAAGCCCCGCTGGCTTACCTCCTGACCGCCCTCGCGGCCGGCGTGTATGTCCTCGCCACGGTGTCCCTGGCGATGCCCGGGCGGCGTTGGTACTGGATCTCGGTGGGCGCGGTCGGCCTGGAACTGGTCGGTGTGCTGACCATCGGGCTGTTCAGCCTCCTCGACCCCGAGGCGTTCCCCAACGACACCGTCTGGTCGCTCTTTGGACGCGGGTACGGCTTCGTTCCCCTGCTCCTGCCGGTGCTGGGGCTCTGGTGGCTCTATCTCAACCGGCGCGGGCGGGCAGCTGAACCCGCCACCGAGCGGGCCAGCCCCACTGCGTGAGAGTATGTCAGCAGCACACAGATTTCACCTTCGACCAGTAGCGGCACATCCATAAGGGAGCCTCATGTCCAGCCCAGAGAATCACCCCACCGGCAATCCACAGGACAGCACCCGTCCAGGCCCCGGCAGCAAGCCGTCCAGCCCAGCGGCTGGCCAGTCACGCCCCGCTGGCTCCCAGCCGGCCCCCGGTCAGTCACGCCCTGCTGGGAGCCAGCCGAGCCCCGCCCCCGGAGCATCGTCCCGGACCGCTACGCCGTCAACGGATCCGAAAACGGCTGCGAAGAGCTCGAAGAAGGCCACCAAACCCAAGTCGGCCAAGGGGGAGTGGGGCGTCTTCCGGACAGTCGTCGTCCTGGTCGGGCTGATCCTCGCCGGTTTCGGCGCGTACTACCTGATCACCGGGACCTCGGGCCTGCCCGACACCGATATTGGCACCCCCAGCCCCACCCTGGAAAGCCAGTTCCGGTTCTTCGCCGCGATGATGGTGGGTGTTGGTGCCGCGTTCATCACCATCGGTGTGAAGTTCGAATGGGCGAACATGCTGTGGATGGTCTGCCTGATGGTCTTCATCGGCGGGATTGGCCGCGTCCTGTCCTGGGCATTCTCCGGGACCCCGCACTACATGATGATCATCCTGATGGTCATCGAACTCGCTTTCCCGGCCGCCCTGCTGGTCTGGCACCGGTACATCGCGAAGACCACTGAAATCCGCAACGAGTACGCCGCCCGCGGCTAATCAGCCCACGGGCGGCACGCTGTGCCGGCGCACTGCCGGGCAGCACTGAACGAAGAAACGAAAGAGGAGATGCGTGTACTACTGGAATGACCTGACCAGTGTTCCGAATGGTTTTGGTCCATCTGTGGTCACCATCGGCAACTTCGACGGCGTCCACATCGGGCACCAGCGGGTGTTGCAGCACCTGGTTGCAGCGGCGGAGTCGCATCATGCCGCGGCGGTGGTGGTGTCCTTCGAACCGCACCCGGCAAAGGTCCACCGCCCGGATCAGGCGCCCGAGCTCATCATGGGCCTCGAGGACCGGATTGAAACCCTCGCCACCACCGGCATCCAGGCATTGGTCATGATGCACTACACGCTGGAACTGGCGGCAAACACCCCCGAGGAGTTTGTCACCAAGGTCTTCGTCGACGCCCTGGACGCACGGGCAGTCGTGGTGGGACGGGACGTCAGGTTTGGCCGTGACAACAGCGGTGACCTGGACACCATGCGGGAACTCGGCGCGAAGCTCGGCTTCGAAGTGATCGTCATCGACGACTTCGGTGCCAGCCCCACCGAACCCACCGAGGCCGACGGCGACCGGCGCTGCTCCTCCACCTGGGTCCGCGAAGCGCTGGAGGACGGCGACGTCGCCACGGCGGCACGGATCCTCGGGCGTCCGCACCGGATGCGGGGAGAAGTGGTGCACGGTGCCGCCCGGGGGAGGGAGCTGGGCTACCCGACCGCCAACCTGTCCCCGGACTCCGGAGGCTACATTCCCGCTGACGGAATCTACGCCGGGTGGCTGCTGGATGAAGCGGGGACCCGCTGGCCGGCTGCCATCTCGGTGGGGTCGAACCCCACCTTCGAGGGCGTCAGCCGGCACGTTGAAGCCCACGTCATTGACCGGCCCCAGGAAGAGGTCTCCGACTTCGACCTGTACGGGCAGATCATCATCGTCGAGTTCACCCAGCGGCTCCGGGGAATGGTCGCCTACACCGGGCCCGAGGCGCTGATCGCACAAATGCACCTGGACGTCGTACGCACGCGCGAGGTCCTTTCGACAGAACAACACCACAGCAGGTAAACTCGAACGTGGATCCGGCTGCAGTCCGTGGTGGCTGGATCTTTCTGTGTCCATGGCTCGGCAGCGAAGCTCCAAGTGAATCTAGCTGCCGTGAAGACCAGGAAAATTGTTCACGGTACAACTCTAGGAGTTTATTGTGGCCCTTGACGCCGCTATCAAGCAGGAAATCATCAAGGAATATGCAACCGGGGAAGCCGATACCGGCTCACCTGAGGTGCAGATTGCTATGCTGTCCCGCCGTATTCTCGACCTGACCGAACACCTCAAGATGCACAAGCACGACCACCACACGCGTCGTGGCCTGCTCCTGATGGTTGGACGCCGTCGTCGTCTGCTGGACTACCTGCGCAAGACTGACATCACGCGTTACCGTACGCTCATCGAGCGTCTCGGCCTGCGCCGCTAGTAACACACGTGGGGCGGCGCCTTCCTTGAAGGGAAGGAGCCGCCTTCCACATGTGGCCACCGGCCACACGAACAACTCAACACATTGGAGCCAGGCAGGCACCGCGCATTCGCGGTCCTCGGTAGTGGTCTCCGGGAGCGGACGGCACGTCCAGCACACTTTGGTGCCGACGATGCGTGAGTTCCCGTGGATCTCGATCGAAGACCGGATGCGATACCCACCGCGAAGACGGTGGGCAGGTTCCGGCAAGGCTCGCTAAACAGAAACGGAGGTGACTCTCTATGGAGGGTCCCGAAATCCAATTCGCCGAAGCCGTTATTGACAACGGCCGGTTCGGCAAGCGCACCGTACGGTTCGAGACTGGCCGCCTTGCACAGCAGGCAGCTGGCGCCGCAATGGTGTACATCGACGAAGACACCGCACTCCTGTCAGCAACGACCGCTGGCAAGCACCCCCGCGAAGGCTTCGACTTCTTCCCCCTGACCGTCGACGTTGAAGAGCGCATGTACGCCGCAGGGCGTATCCCAGGTTCCTTCTTCCGCCGCGAAGGCCGCCCCTCCACCGAGGCGATCCTCGCCTGCCGGCTGATGGACCGCCCACTGCGCCCGGCGTTCGTGAAGGGCCTCCGCAACGAGGTCCAGATCGTCGTCACCGTTCTGGCGATCAACCCCGACGTGCGGTACGACGTCGTCGCAATCAACGCGGCGTCGATGTCCACGCAGCTCTCCGGCCTTCCCTTCTCCGGTCCCATCGGCGGTGTCCGCGTGGCACTCGTGTCCGACGGCAGCGGCGAAGACCAGTGGATTGCCTTCCCGAAGCACTCCGAGCTCGAGAACTCGGTCTTCGACATGGTCGTCGCCGGCCGCGTTGTCAGCGGACCCGAGGGCGACGACGTCGCCATCATGATGGTCGAGGCTGAAGCTACCGACAACTCGTGGAAGCTCATCAAGGAAGACGGTGCCACCGCACCGACCGAAGAGATCGTGGCCGATGGACTGGAAGCGGCAAAGCCGTACATCCGCGCCCTCTGTGACGCGCAGGCTGACCTTGCCGGCCGCGCCGCCAAGCCAACCGTCGACTTCCCGGTCTTCCTCGACTACCAGGACGACGTCTTCGCAGCAGTGGAGTCGGCAGCAGCAGCCAAGCTGACCGAGGTCTTCCAGATCGCTGACAAAAAGGAGCGCGACCTCGCCTCCGACGCACTCAAGGACAGCGTCACCGCTGACCTCGCCGGGCAGTTCGAAGGCCGCGAGAAGGAACTCTCAGCTGCTTTCCGCTCGGTCACCAAGAGCGTTGTCCGCCAGCGCATCCTCAAGGACCAGATCCGTATCGACGGCCGTGGCCTGAGCGACATCCGCCAGCTCACTGCCGAAGTTGAGGTGCTGCCCCGGGTCCACGGTTCGGCAATCTTCGAGCGCGGCGAAACCCAGATCATGGGCATCACCACGCTGAACATGCTCAAGATGGAACAGCAGATCGACTCGTTGTCGCCGGTAACGCGCAAGCGCTACATGCACAACTACAACTTCCCTCCCTACTCCACCGGGGAAACCGGCCGCGTCGGTTCGCCGAAGCGCCGCGAAATCGGTCACGGTGCCCTCGCAGAGCGTGCCCTCATGCCGGTTCTGCCGAGCCGTGAGGAATTCCCGTACGCCATCCGCCAGGTCTCCGAGGCGCTGAGCTCCAACGGCTCGACGTCGATGGGCTCGGTCTGTGCCTCAACCCTGTCGCTGCTGAACGCCGGTGTGCCCCTGAAGGCACCCGTCGCCGGTATCGCCATGGGCCTGGTGTCCGACGTCGTCGACGGTCAGACCCGCTACGCGGCGCTGACCGACATCCTCGGCGCCGAAGATGCTTTCGGTGACATGGACTTCAAGGTTGCCGGTACCGCCGAGTTCGTCACAGCGATCCAGCTGGACACCAAACTCGACGGCATCCCCGCCTCGGTGCTCGCCGCAGCACTGAAGCAGGCCCGCGAAGCCCGCCTGCACATCCTGGGTGTCCTTGAGGCAGCCATCGACGTGCCGGACGAGCTCTCCGAGTTCGCGCCACGCATCATCTCGGTGAAGATCCCGGTTGACAAGATCGGCGAGGTCATTGGCCCCAAGGGCAAGATGATCAACCAGATCCAGGAAGACACCGGCGCTGACATCTCCATTGAAGATGACGGCACCGTCCTGATCGGCGCCACCAACGGTGGTGCGGCCGAGGCTGCACGCGCCGCGGTGAACGCCATCGCCAACCCTCAGGTTCCTGAGATTGGCGAGCGGTACCTGGGTACGGTCGTCAAGACCACCACCTTCGGTGCCTTCGTCTCCCTGACCCCGGGCAAGGATGGGCTGCTCCACATCTCCGAGCTGCGCAAGCTGGCCAACGGCAAGCGCGTCGACAACGTCGACGACATTGTCTCGGTGGGCCAGAAGGTCCAGGTTGAAATCACCAAGATCGACGACCGCGGAAAGCTTTCGCTCTCCCCAGTGGTTGCCGACGACGCCGCCGCCGCCGACGATGCTTCGGCAGTCTCGGTCGGCTCAGCAGAGGGCGACGACAACTAACGAATGGCTGTATCAGCTAACAACGCCTCCGGCTCCGTTCCCGACACTTCGTCGGGAACGGGGCCGTTGGCCGTTTCACACGAGAATCGCACCGGCCCTTCCTCCATCCTCCTGCCGTTGGTGCCCACCCCTGCGCCCACGGCCGGCGGCTCGGCCCAGGCGCAGGACCCGACCCTTGTCGCTGGAACCCTGGGCGGCGCCGTCGTGCGCCGTTCGGTGCTCCCCGGCGGTGTGCGTGTCCTCACCGAGGCGATGCCCGGCCAACGGTCGGCGACCATCGGATTCTGGGTGGGCGTCGGATCCCGCGATGAGGCGGCGGGCCAGCACGGCTCAACCCACTTCCTGGAGCACCTGCTCTTCAAGGGCACCACCCGACGCACGGCACTCGACATTGCCGAGGCGTTCGATGAGGTGGGCGGGGAGTCCAACGCTGCCACGGCGAAGGAGCACACCTGCTACTTTGCCCGCGTGCTGGACGCCGACCTGCCCATGGCGATCGACGTCATCGCTGACATGGTGACCAGCGCGGTGATCGACGCCGACGAGCTGGAGCAGGAACGCGATGTCATTCTCGAGGAAATCGCCATGGACAGCGACGACCCCGCCGACGTCGCGCACGAAGAGTTCGTCGAGGCGGTCCTGGGGTCACACCCACTGGGCCGGCCCATCGGCGGCACACCCGAGGCGATCAAGGCGGTACCCCGCGAGTCGGTCCTGGACCACTACCGCAGGTACTACCGTCCCTCCGAACTCGTGGTCACCGCAGCAGGCGGACTGGACCACGAGGTGGTCTGCTCCCTGGTGCTCGACGCGCTGCGCACCGCCGGATGGACCCTCGACGAGGATGCGCTGCCCGTTGCCCGGCGGTCCGATACGCCGGTCGCCATCGAGAGTACCGGCGGGATCCGAGTGATCCGCCGCGCGGTGGAGCAGGCGAACATCCTGGTGGGCTGCCCATCGATTACCGCGACCGACGAGCGGCGGTTCGTCATGAGCGTCCTGAACGCTGTGCTGGGCGGGGGAATGTCATCGCGGCTGTTCCAGGAGATCCGGGAAAAGCGGGGACTGGTCTACTCGACCTACTCTTTCTCGGCCTCCTACGCGGATGCTGGGTACTTCGCGATGTACGCGGGCTGTTCCCCCGCGAAGACCGGGCAGGTGATCGACCTGCTCGGTGCCGAACTGGACCGGCTCGCCGCTGAGGGCATCTCAGCCGACGAGCTGCGCCGCGCGGTTGGGCAGCTTTCCGGGGGCATGGTGATGGCGCTGGAGGATAGTGGCTCGCGGATGTCGCGGCTGGGCAGGGCTGAACTGGTGTCGGGGGAGTTCCTGGGACTGGACGAAGTGCTGGCCCGGATCAACGCGGTCACCGGGGATCAGGTGCGGGAACTGGCGGCCGAGCTGGCTGGCGCGCCGCGCACCATCACGGTCGTCGGACCGTTCGACACGCCGGCGGACTTCGGTCACTAGCGGTCCTGAACAGAATCTTCGAACGCGCCCCTGTTCAGCAGGGGCGCGTTTGCGGATCATGACTGAACGGTGTGACAGGGCGCGAGCGGAGTGCCTCTAGCTGCCCTCGGTGTACTCGTACCAGCCCTTCCCGGTCTTTCGGCCGTAGTGCCCGGCTTCGTAGAGCTCGGCAAGGGCCGGATGCGGCAGGTCGGCGGGATCCCCGGTCTCCTGATGATGGGCCTGCCTGATCAGGTAGGCGACATCAAGGCCCACCAGGTCCATCAATTCGAAGGGGCCCATGGGGTGACCCAACGCAGTCTTGGCCGCCGTGTCAATGTCTTCAAAACTCGCTATGCCGCCGTCGTACAGTTTCAGCGCCTCGGTGCGCAACGCGCCCAGCAGGCGGTTCGCGACGAACCCGGGGATCTCGCGGTTGATCAGGATTGGCGCTTTGCCCAGCCGTGCGGCGAGGCCCATTGCGGTGTCCACTGTCTGCTGGGAGGTGCTCTCGTGGCGCACCACCTCGACGCATTTCATGACCAGGGCTGGATTGAAGAAGTGCATGTTGCAGACCCGGTCCGGGCGCCCGGTGGCATCCGCCACTTTCGATGAGCCCAGCGTGGAGGAATTGGTAGCCAACACTGCATGGGCTGGTGCGTACTCATCGAGATCCCGGAAGATCTCCCGTTTGATATCCAGTTTTTCCACTGCTGCCTCAATGACGAAGTCAGCAGTCGAGGCGGCATCCCTGAGGCTGGTGGTGAAGCTCATCCGGTTCAGCGCAGCGTCCGCTGCGCCGCGCTCGAGGCGGCCTTTGGCAACGCTGCGGTCGAGCCGCCGTGAGAGCTCCTCACTCGCCGGCGCCAGCATCCGCTCCGAGATGTCCTGGACGGTGACCTGATACCCGGCCAGCGCGCCGACCAATCCGATTTGGGAGCCCATGGCGCCCGCACCCACGACGAGGATGTGGTGAATTTTCTGAAGATCAGGTGTCGTTTCCATTGCTACTTTCCTACGTATCTGGCGGAGCGTTTTTCGAGGAATGCTGCGGTGCCTTCGGCTTTGTCCTGGGTGGTGTACAGGAGCGACTGCGCAAGCCGCTCCAGGAGAAGTCCGGTCTGCTGATCGGTGTCAAAGCCGTGCTTCACCACCATTTTGGCCAGGCGGACTGCCAGCGGACCCTTCGCCAGGATGGTGTCGGCGGTTTTCCTCACCGTATCCATCAGATCCAACGACGGGACGACGTCGGTGACCAGCCCCATGCCCAGAGCCTCGGGTGCGTCGACCAGCCGCCCGGTCAGGATGAGTTCCACGGCGCGCCCCCGGCCCACTAGCCTCGACAACCGCTGAGTTCCGCCCGCGCCGGGAATGATGCCGAGATTGGTTTCCGGCAGGGCAAACCGGCTACCTTCTGCCGCTATCCGGATGTCACACGCCATCGCAAGTTCGAGCCCCCCTCCGAGCGCATACCCGTTGATGGCGGCGATGGTCGGCAGCTCGTAAGCCTCGATGGTGTCGTAGAGCCGCTGCATCCTGCCGGAAAGGCCATCAACCAGGGTGTAGGTGGCTAACTGGTTGATGTCGGCGCCAGCAATAAACGCCTTCCCCCCGGCACCGGTAAAGATCACCGCGCCCACTCCTTCGTCGTCAAGGAAGAGGTCCAGGGCGCCGGCGATCTCGTCCAGGACAACCCGGTTGAGGGCATTGCGGCTCTCCGGGCGGTTGATGGTGATGATGCCCAACCCGTTGGTGGACTCGGCGCTGATCAGGGTGAATTCCATGACGGCGCCTCTACCTGAACGCCGGAATGCCGGTGAGGTGGCTCCCCAGAATCAGGGTGTGCACCTCATCAGTACCCTCATAAGTGCGCACACTCTCCAAGTTGTTGGCGTGGCGCAGTGGCGAATAGTCGAGGGTCACGCCGTTGCCGCCCAGAACGGTCCGAGCCTCGCGTGCGATGGCGATGGCTTCCCGCACATTGTTGAGTTTGCCTACTGAAATCTGTTCAGGCCGCAGGGTGCCTGCGTCCTTTAGCCGCCCGATGTGAATGGCGAGCAGGACGCCCTTCTGGATTTCCAGCACCATGTTGACCAGCTTCTCCTGGGTGAGTTGATAGGAGGCAAGTGGCTTGTCGAACTGCAGACGTCCCTGTGAGTAGTCCAGTGCGGCCTGGTAGCTGTCACGGGCCGCACCCATGGCACCCCAGATAATTCCGTACCGCGCCTCGTTCAGGCAGGAGAACGGGCCGCGCAAGCCTTTTGCCCCGGGGAGGATTGCGGTGTCGGGGAGCCGGATATCGGTCATGACGATGTCGCACTGAACCGAGGCGCGCATGGAGAGCTTGGAAGTGATCGGGGTTGCCACGAAGCCGGGGGAGTCAGTGGGCACCAGGAACCCGCGAACACCGTCGTCCGTCATTGCCCAGATCACAGCCACCTGGGCAATAGACGCCAGACCAATCCAGCGCTTCTCGCCACTGAGAATCCAGGACGCTCCCTCCTTGCGGGCGAACGTCTTCATAGCGGATGGGTCGCTGCCTGCGGTTGGCTCCGTGAGACCGAAGCAACCGATCGTGCGGCCGGTAGCCATGGACGGCAGCCAATGATTCTTTTGCTCTTCGGAGCCCCACTTGTGGATGGCGCTCATCGCGAGTGAGCCTTGCACACTGACGAGCGTCCGGATGCCTGAATCACCGGCTTCCAGTTCCATGGCGGCCACGCCGTATTCGACAGCCGTGCGCCCGGGGCAGCCGTACCCGTGAAGGTGCATGCCCAGCACGCCCAGATCACCGAGCTCGTGCATTATTTCGGTGGGGAAGGAAGCGCTCTCGTACCACTGGGCGATGTTGGGCTTGATCCTGGTGTCCACAAATGCCCTGACCGTCGCCTGAACGGCTAGCTCCTGGGTACTGAGTAGACCGTTGAGCTGCAGGACGTCGGAGGTGTCGGGGACGTTCGCGACATCCGGTAGTGCCGAAGCGACAGGGGATTCGTTGAGTGCTGCCGTCATGGGGGTCTCCTTCAAAAAAGTAGTGACTGCCCTCACTCTCTCAGGAGTATTACAGCTAATCCAATACCAAAGCCGGGCATCATTGATACCCAATCGAAAACAAATCTTCGAGAGCGCGTCCGGTCCATCACTTCATTCAGGGTATAAATCTCCGGCGAATTAGGTATTGGAAGTATGGGCGACCTTTCTGCGAGAGTGACGTAGATAACACTTTCAGGCAACTGGTCCATGGCAGTAAGGCATATCGCCGGCAGCCGGATCTCATAGGGGCTTTCAATGAAGAAAATCTTGACCTGTACCGTGCTGGCCGGAGTCCTCGTCGCTGGCATCGTTACCAGCAGTTCGCCCGACAGCCGCGCTGACCCGAATTCCCAGCTGGTGATGACTACCTACGGTGTGGGAACCGGAACCTACAACGACCTTGCCGCTGTATCGGACAGTCTCACCCGTGTGCAGGGCACCCAGGTTCGTATCCTCACCTCCGACACATCGATCGGGCGGGTTGCTCCACTGAAGGCTGGCAGCGCCCAGTTCAGCCGGATGGGGGACGAATACTACTTCGGATTCGAGGGCATCCAGGACTTCTCCAGCGAGAACTGGGGCCCCCAGGATCTTCGCGTGGTGTGGGCACCCATGGGAAATTATGGGCTGATGACCCGCACCGACGCTGGCATCGAAACCTTCGAGGATCTCAAAGGAAAAAAATTCCCCCGGGTCACAGCCAACACCTCAATCAACCTCAAGCTGGAGGCCTACCTTGCCTACGGTGGCCTGACCTGGGATGACGTCGAACCCGTCGACGTCAGTTACAGCGACCAAACCGAAGCGCTGAAGACCGGTCGGCTGGATGTCCTGTTCAGCAGTGCCTATGGCTCCAACCTGGAAGAGCTCGCCAGCACCGTGGACGTCGACTGGATGAGCATGAACGACGATTCCCCCGAAAAGATGGCAGCCGTCAACGCGATCGCCCCGATGGTGACCATCGGCGAGTTTTCGGGAGCCCCGGGAATGGAGGAGGGGGACTCGGCAAAAAACTTCGCCTACACCGTCCCGATCTCCACCTATGCGCACACCGATGAGCAGCAGGTCTATGACCTGGTGAAAGCCATGGACGAAAACTTTGACCGCTATGAAAACACCACACCGTCCGCTGGTGAGTTTGCCCTCGACAAGGTGCTCACCGAGCCCCTGGTGGTCCCGTTTCATCCCGGGACCGTGAGATATCTCGAGGAACAGGGCATGTGGACCGAAGAGGCTGAACAACGCAATGCCGAACTTGTCGAACGGCAGGCCGCGTTGCAGGAAGGCTGGGAAACATTCATCGGACCGGCTGACAAGGAAAACCTGGCCCAGGAATGGACCGCATGGAAGGAAGAACACCTTGACGATTGAGACTGCGCCTCCCGCTGGGACGACAACCGATGCGCCGCCGCGGCTGAACGGCCCCTGGCGGGCAGTGGTGGTGGTGTTCACTGTTCTCGGCATCCTGCTCTCCATGAACCAGGTGTTCTTTTGGGATCTCTTCGGTGTCACACTGCTCACGCACGCCTATCTGTACTACATGCTGACCTGCTTCCTGGCCATCGCGTTCATCATCTTCCCGGCGTCAAAGTCCGTGACGTTGCCGGCCGCTGACGGTGGTGTCGGGCCTCGACCAAGGCCTGCCGCGCTGGCCTGGTACGACGTCGTTCTGTTCGCCGCGACGCTGGTGGTCACCGTCTACTTCGGCGTCAACGCCGAGACCATCCTGAATCTGGGATGGGATTACGCGGCGCCGCCGCTGGCAGCCGTCTTCAGCGTGGTGCTGTGGGGGCTGGCGATCGAGGCGTTGCGGCGCACAGCCGGGTCAGCGGTTGCGGTCATCGCGTTCCTGTTCTCCGTGTATCCAATGTTCTCTTCCCGGATGCCCTTCGGATTTCTGCAGGGCATCTCCCATGATTTCCGGACCACTGCCCAGATCCATGCAGTGGGCGTCGAAGGGATCATGGGCCTGCCGCTGCAGACCGCAGCCAGCATCCTGATCGGATTCCTGCTCTTCGGGGTGATTCTCCGGCACACCGGCGGATCCACGTTCTTCCACAATCTGGCCCAATCCCTGTTTGGTGGTGCACGCGGCGGCGCCGCCAAGGTGTCGGTGGCCAGCAGCGCTTCCATGGGAATGATGAGCGGAAGCGCCGTCTCGAATGTGCTCACCACCGGGCCCATGACCATCCCGGCCATGATCAAGGCCGGGTTTTCTCCCCGGTACGCAGGGGCGGTTGAAGCCACAGCGTCATCCGGCGGATCCATTACCCCGCCGGTCATGGGCACCGCGGCGTTCCTGATGATTTCCTTTGTGGGTGTCCCCTACAAGGAAATTCTGATCGCCGCGACTATTCCCGCAATCCTGTACTACGTGGGCATCTACCTTCAGATTGATGCCTATTCCTCCAGGAAGGGCCTGGCGGGGCTGCCGAAGTCCAAACTGCCCAGGTTTGGTCCGGTGATGGCCTCGGGCTGGCCGTACCTTGCCTCACTTGTCATGTTGACCGCGCTTCTGGTGGTCACCACCGAAACGCAGGCACCGTTCTGGGTAGCGGGTGCCCTGGTGCTCTACGGGATGGTCAAGCGGGAGGGCAGGCTCACGCCACGCCGGTTCGTCGATATGCTTTTCGACTGCGGCAGGACCATCAGTGAAATCCTGGGCATCATCGCCGGGGTGGGGCTCATTGTTGGCGGGCTCAACATGTCCGGGGTAACTCTCTCACTGGCCAGGGAACTGCTGGTCCTGGTCGGGGACAACGTGGTGCTGATGCTCATTGCCGGTGCTGTGACCTGCTTCATCCTGGGCATGGGTATGACCGTTTCCGCGGCCTACGTGTTCCTGGCAATCGTCATGGTCCCCGCCGTCGTCGAACTCGGTATCGATCCGATCGCAGCCCACCTCTTCGTCATCTATTGGGCCGCAGTCTCCTACATCACGCCGCCGGTGGCGCTCGCGTCCTTTGCGGCCGCCGGGATCGCCGGTTCCGACCCGATGAAAACCAGCGTCTCCGCAATGAAGCTGGGGGCAGTGAAGTACATCGTGCCGTTTGGGTTTGCGCTGAATCCGGCGCTGGTTGCCCAGGCCCCGTTGCCGGAGATTGTGATGGCGTTCAGTCTCAGCCTGATCGGTGTCTACGCTCTGGCCTGTGCCTTCGAAGGGTGGGTGCTTGGCATGGGCCGGCGGTTGCCGATGCTGCTGCGCGTCGTCTCCGCTGTCGCCGGTGTCAGCCTGATGATGCCCGGAGTGGCCGCCGCGGCCCTCGGTGGGGTGCTGCTGGGCGTGGTTCTCCTCCTGACCTTCATTGCCCTGCGCAAGGACGGGCAAACCCCGACGGCGGCGGCGCCCACCCACGCGGAGGGCCGGCTGCAGTCGCTCTCAGAGTAACCACTGGAGGTACGGCCTGGGCGGGATTCAGTCCGCTCAGGCCGGGGACGGCTCCGGCGAGGGCATCAGGGCCTCAGAAAGGCGCAGGACCTCGCGCAGCGCTGGACTGCTGTCATCACTGCGCCAGATCAGACGCAGCAGGATGGGTTCGGCCGGATCCTCAAGGGGGACAAACACCACCCCCGGGTAGGACACGTTGTCCGGTACAGAGGACACAGTAAGGGCGCAGCCAATGTCTGCGGCGACCAACGAGAGCAGTGTGGACGTATCGGGTGCAGCCTGCACTATCGAGGGCACAAAGCCAGCACCGTGGGAAAGCCGATCGAGATGTTCCCTGAGAACTGCCCCCGGGTCCGGCGGCAAGGCAACAAAATCCTCGGTGGCAAAATCTGCCATCCGGACCGACGTCCGGTGAGCCAGCCGATGGTTTGACGGCAGCGCAATCACCAGAGTCTCCCGGGCCACGGTCCGCGATTCGATACCCGATGGTAGGAAGCTCCACCGGCCCAGGCCGATGTCCATGGTGCCCGCAATGACCTCATTCAGGGCAGGGACGGCGTAGTAGGAGCTGTATAGCTCAATGTCGATTCCGGGGTGGGTCTGCCTGACCAGCTTTGCCAGCTTGCCCACCATGACGTGGGAGGACACACCCGCGAAAGCCACCCGGACCCTCCCGGTCTCACCCTTGCCTGCCGAAGTCACTGCCGATCGTGCCCTGCGACAGGCTGACATGATCTCCTCTGCCGGGGCCAGCAGTGCCTGGCCCGCAGTCGTGAGTTTCACGCTTCGGGTGCTGCGCTCAAAAAGGGTTGCACCCAGCTCGCGTTCAAGATTCTTGATGGTGCGGCTCAGTGGTGGCTGGGCGATGTGCAGACGTTCCGCGGCACGGCCGAAGTGCAGTTCCTGGGCGACGGCGAGGAAGGCGCGGACTTGCTGTATCTCCATAACCCTGAATTATTGTCGGGCTTGTTACTAAGAGTCAATGATTGGAGCTAAGGAAGCTATCAATGAGGGACCTATCGGGGTGAAGTCTGGGAAAGAACGTCAAAAGATTATTCCTGAAATCGTAAAAATAGACGACACAATTTGTATTGGACGCGAGCTTAGGCCTCTGCGAGGGTGGTGACATACGACACATGTGATGGAGGATCAACTATGGCGGAAGCTGCAGCGGACACGCTGAACGAAATCTTTGGACGCACCGGGAGTGGTCCGCTGAGCGGAGTGGTCGTTGCGGATTTCAGCAGGGTGCTGGCGGGACCGTACTGCACGATGCTGCTCGCCGATATGGGCGCCACAGTGATCAAGGTCGAGTCTCCGGCCGGAGACGATGCCCGGACGTGGAAGCCGCCGGTACGCGACGACGAGAGCACGTTCTTCCTCTCCGTCAACCGGAACAAACACTCGATCACCCTGGACTTCAACGAGCCCTCAGACCTTGCCCTCGCACAGCAGCTGGCCGCCCGGGCCGACATAGTCGTCGAGAACTTCAAGCCCCATGGACTGGAGCGCTACGGTCTCGACTACGCCGCGATTGCCGATCTCAATCCCACGGTCATCTACGCCTCGATCACAGGCTTCGGAACCGGTGCGGGCGCCGCGCTCCCCGGCTATGACCTCCTGGTGCAGGCGGCCTCCGGGATGATGAGCCTCACCGGTGGCCAGGAGACGGAACCGTACCGTGCCGGGTTAGCAATGTTCGACGTTATCACTGGCTTGCACGCCAGCACGGGAATTCTTGGAGCGCTCCATCACCGCACCACCACCGGGGAAGGGCAGCATGTGGAGCTGAATCTGCTGTCCTCAGCCCTGTCGGGGATGGTCAACCAATCCGCGGCCTATGTCACTGGCGGTGTCATTCCCACCCGGATGGGTAACGAACACCCCAGCCTCTACCCCTACGAGCCGATGCTGACCGGTGACGGCCGGCTGGTCATCGCCGCAGCCAACAACGGCCAGTTTGCGCGGCTCTGCGCCGTGCTTGAGGTACCCGAACTGGCGCAGGACCAACGGTTCTCCTCCGCGGAGCAACGCAACGCTCACCGGTCGGAGCTGCGCATCCTCCTCGAAGTGCAGCTGGCAGCCCGCTCGGCCGAGGAATGGTTCCCCCTCCTTTCCGGTGCGGGGTTGCCCTGTGCGCCCATCCAGGATGTGAAGGGCGGGGTGGACCTTGCCGACAGGTTGGGCCTTGATCCAGTGGTACTCCCGGGCGAGAACGAACGACAGATTCCGACCGTTCGACACCCGGTGAGTTTCTCCCGGACGCCTGCCACCTACGATTTGGCTCCGCCGATGCTGGGCTCCAGCTCGGACCTGGTGCGCGGCTGGCTTGCCCAGCAGCTCACCGCAGCCCGCTGAACTTTCCCAGACCCGACGACGACAGATGAGGACCCCATGAGCACTACCGCCCAGAGCGCTGATCCCGTGAACGTTGACTACTACCTTCTTGATGAGCTCCTGTCCGAGGAGGAGGTGCTGATCCGGAAGAAAGTCCGCGGCTTCGTCGATACATCGGTGCTTCCGGTGATCAACGACTACTGGGAAGCTGCGCAGTTTCCCTTTGAACTGGTCCCCGGCATTGCCCAGCTCGGAATCGTTGGTTCCACCATCGAGGGCTACGGTTGCCCCGGGCTGAGCAGGCTGGCCGCGGGAATGGTTTCCGTTGAGATGTCGCGCGGTGACGGCAGCCTCAATACGTTCATCGGAGTGCAGTCGGGGCTGTCGATGGGCACCATCAACATGCTCGGCAACGAGGAACAGAAGCAGCGGTGGCTGCCCGGCATGGCAACGCTGGACAAGATTGGCGCGTTTGGCCTGACTGAGCCGGACCATGGGTCGGACTCGGTGGCGCTTGAAACCACAGCCCGACGGGAAGGTGAGCACTACGTCCTGAACGGCCGCAAGCGGTGGATCGGGAACGCCAACATCGCCGACGTCGTCATCATCTGGGCGCGCGATGAAGCAGACAACAAGGTCAATGGCTTCATTCTGGAAAAGAATGACGACGGCACCTACCCGGATGGATACACCACCGAACTCATCACCGGAAAAATCGGCAAGCGGGCCATCTGGCAGCCCGATGTGATGATCGACAACGTCCGCATCCCGGCCGAGAACAAGCTCGCCGAGGCTCACTCCTTCAGGGACGTGACCCGGGTACTGACGGCAACCCGCAGCGGGGCATCCTGGGAAGCCGTGGGCCACGGCATTGCTGCCTACGAAGCTGCGGTTTCTTATGCCACGCAGCGGGTGCAGTTCGGCAAGCCGATCGCGGGCTTCCAGCTGGTGCAGAACAAGCTCGCCAACATGCTCTCCGAGCTGACAGCGATGCAGTTGATCTGTTTCCGCCTTGCCACCCTCGCGGATCAGGGAAAAATGACCAGCCCCATGGCCTCACTCGCGAAGATGCATACCGCCCAGAAGGCTCGCTGGATCTGTCTGCAGGCCCGGGACATTCTGGGTGGGAATGGGTTGCTGCTGGAAAACCATGTGGCCCGCCACATGACCGACATGGAGGTGGTGCACACCTACGAGGGGACCGACTCCATCCAGTCGCTGCTGATCGGGCGCGACATCACCGGCATCTCCGCGTTCGCCTGACCCCGCCCATCCAGCCAACACCTCAACCAAGGGACACCCAATGAATGAAGCTTTTCTTGTCGGAGGAGTGAGAACTCCTGTCGGCCGTTATGGTGGCGCCCTGTCATCGGTGCGACCGGATGACCTTGCGGCTTTGGTGGTCCGGGAGTCCCTGCAACGTGCGGGCGTGGACCCGCAGGCCGTCGACGAAGTGATTCTGGGCTGCGTCAACCAGTCCGGCGAAGACAACCGGAACGTGGCGCGGATGGCAACGCTACTGGCCGGGTTGCCGGACACGGTTCCCGGCCTGACCGTCAACCGGCTGTGCGCGTCAGGGCTGAGCGCCATTTTGATCGCCTCCCAGATGATCAAGTCCGGTGCCGCTGATGTGGTCATTGCAGGCGGGGTGGAGTCCATGACCCGCGCACCGTGGGTGATGGAAAAACCAGTGAAGGCCTTCGCCCGGCCCGGCGAAATTGCTGACACCTCCCTGGGTTGGCGATTCACCAACCCGCGCTTCAGCGACCAGCAAAAGCTGTCGATGCCGGAAACCGCTGAAGAAGTGGCGTCGCTGGATGGCATCACCCGGGAAGATGCTGATGCGTTCGCGGTGAAATCCCATCAGAATGCCCTGGCGGCCATTGCTGCGGGGCGGTTCACCCAGGAGCTTCTGCCCGTTGAAACGAAGACCGGCGTTGTCGACCAGGACGAGGGTCCCCGGCCAGGTACATCGCTGGAAACTTTGGCCTCGCTTCGTTCGGTCGTGCGGCCGGGCGGGATCGTCACGGCAGGAAACGCGAGCTCACTCAACGACGGGGCGTCCGCCATCGTCGTCGCCAGCGAGAGCGCGGTGAAGCGGTTCGGTCTGGTTCCCCGGGCACGCGTCGTGGACGGCGCATCAGCGGGAGTGCCGCCGGAAATCATGGGCATCGGTCCGGTACCCGCGACGGAGAAGGTGCTTTCCCGGGCCGGCTGGGGGATCGACGACATCGGTGCGGTGGAGCTCAATGAGGCGTTCGCCACCCAGTCGTTGGCCTGCATCCGCAGGCTGGGTCTCGACCCGGGGATTGTGAACAGCGACGGCGGCGCCATCGCCCTCGGGCATGCGCTGGGTTCATCGGGTGCACGGATCGCTATCACCCTGCTCGGACGGATGGAACGCGAGCAGGCGGACCGGGGGCTCGCGACCATGTGCGTGGGGGTCGGCCAGGGCACGGCGATGCTGTTGGAGCGCGTCTAGCGCGTGGTCCGGGGGTGGAGACGGGCTGAGGCTACCCGCCGGCGAAGGGCGGCAGGATGTCCAGGACGTCGTCGGCGGTCAGCACCCGACCGCGGTCCCGGAGGGCCACCTCATTCAGGAGGAAGCTGCTCCGGGCGAGAACTTCGGGCATCGCCGGCCTGCCAGCCCGAACCGGCTGCGGGTACCGGGCGGTGATGCGCTCGAGCACCGTGTCGAGCGACCCTGCTGCGAGGTCGAGGCGCTCTTCTGCAACACCGGCTGCGGCTTGCGCGGCGCCGAAATATCGAACCAGCATCTAGCCGCCTATCGCGCTCATGCTGCGGTCCGGCTGGACGAAGTCCTCCGAGCCGAGTCCCACATGGCCCATCCCGTGGGCTTTCGGCTTGGCCCACATGGCGTCCTGCCAGCGGGCGGCGATGGCGTCGTCGTCGGCGTCTGAGCGCAACAGGTCCCGCAGATCGGTCTCCTCGCGGGAGAACAGGCAACTCATGATCTTCCCCTCGGCGGTGACCCGGGTCCGCCGGCAGTCGGCGCAGAACGGCTCGGTGACGGAGGCGATAATGCCAACGGTTCCGACGACGATGTCCGGCGCAGCGATCCGCCGCACCTCCCAGCGTTCGGCGGGGGCGCCGTCACGGTTGCGCGGATCGGAGGTGAGCACGAACTGCTGCTCCAGCAGGGTCCGCATTTCCAGGGCGGTGATCATGCCGTCCCGGGTCCAGCCGTGGTCGGCGTCGAGGGGCATCTGCTCGATGAAGCGCAGCTCGAAGCCCTTGGAGACGGCCCACTCGAGCAGGTCGGGTGCCTCATGGTCGTTGATGCCGCGCATCAGCACAGCGTTGATCTTGACGAGGCCCAGCCCCACCTCAGCTGCTGCCTCGATGCCGCGCAGCACCCGGTCGAGGAACGGGCGCCGGGTCAGCTGGGCGAACGTGTCGGGGTGGAGCGAATCCATCGACACATTGATCCTGCTCAACCCTGCATCCTTGAGCGCCTGTGCCTTCTTGTCCAGTCCCAGCCCGTTGGTGGTCATGGAGATGGGAAGATCCGCGTGGTTGGCGCGGATGTCGCTGATGATCTGCAGCAGGTCGGCGCGGACCAGCGGCTCACCGCCGGTCAGGCGCAGCTCGCGGACCCCGAGCGTGTCGACGCCGATCCGGACCAGCCGGACAATCTCCTCCCGGGAGAGAACCGCCGATTTCTGCAGCCAGTCCAGGCCCTCAGCGGGCATGCAATAGGTGCAGCGAAGATTGCATTTGTCGGTCAACGACAGGCGCATGTCAGTGGCCTTGCGACCAAAACTGTCCATGAGCCCCGGCCCGGCATCCGTGGGACGCTGGACCCCGATGTGCGGCATACCCAGTTCAATTCCCATTTTTCGAGATTACGCCCTTTCAGCTGAGCCCACTATTCGGTGGGGGCTTATTCTCGCCTGGCGAACTGAAGGGCGGTCGCAGACGTTGGGCTAATGACGATAGAAGAGACAGGACGGTGCACCGGTATGGGACGGATCAACGGGTGGGCGGCACTGTCCGGGCTGGTTGCGGTGGCGATCGCAGTGATCGCCGCCGAACTGACCGCCGCTCTGGTCAGCCCGTCGGTCTCCCCGGTGACAGCGGTCGGCTCAACGGTGATCGACGTGCTGCCGCCCGGCGTCAAGGACTGGGCGATTGAGACGTTCGGCACGGCCGACAAACTGATCTTCCTGATCACCATGTTTGTGATCATTGCGGGGGTGGCCGCCGGAGCCGGAATCCTTGAGTACCGGTGGCGTCGGAGCGGCGCGGCCCTGGTGCTGGTCTTCGGGCTGGCGGGCATCGCCGCCGTCGCTGCGCGGCCGCAGTCCTCGACCGCCGCGTTCGCAGCCCCGGTGGTGGCCCTGGTGCTCGGCGTCATGTTAGTCACCGTCCTGACCGACCGGTTGGTGGCCTGGCAGCCCCGCCGGGCGGCCGACGTCGGGACCCCCGGACCGGTGGCACGACGAAGGTTCCTCCTGGGTGTGGGCGTGGGCGGCGCGGTGGCGGCACTCGCGGGGACGGCCGCATCCCTGGTCCGGAACAGCCAGTCGCTCGTGACGCAGGCCCGGGACCAGATCCGGCTACCGGCACCCGACGCCGTCGCGGGACGGGCCGCGGCGGTCATCCCGGCGGGCGCGGATCTCAGGGTCGACGGTGTCCCGCCACTGGTGACGCCCAACGACAACTACTACCGGATCGATACCGCACTGGTGGTGCCGGTGGTGGACCCTGGCACCTGGCGGCTACGGGTCACCGGGATGGTGGACCGGGAGGTCGAGCTGACCTTCGACGAACTCCTGGCCAAGCCCCTGGTCGAAAGCTACATCACCCTCGCCTGCGTTTCGAACGTGGTGGGCGGTGACCTGATCGGCAACGCCAAATGGCTCGGCTGGCCGGTCCGCGAACTGCTGGCCATGGCGGGTGTGCAGGATGGGGCCGACATGGTGCTTTCGCGCAGCGTCGACGGGTTCACCGCCAGCACCCCGCTGGACGCCATGACTGACGACCGGGACTCGTTGATCGCCATCGGGATGAACGGTGAAACCCTCCCCGTTGAGCACGGCTTCCCCGTCCGTCTGGTGGTTCCCGGGCTGTACGGTTTCGTCTCGGCGACCAAATGGGTGACCGAACTGAAGGTCACCAGGTACGACGACGACGTCGCCTACTGGTCCACCCGTGGCTGGTCCGAGCGGGGCCCGGTGAAGACCTCGTCCCGGATCGACGTGCCACGGGAACGGTCGAGCGTGGCCGCGGGAACGGTCCAGATCGCCGGATACGCGTGGGCCCAACACCGGGGGATCGAAGCGGTCCAGGTGAGGGTGGATGAGGGATCCTGGCAGCCCGCGGCGCTGGCCGCCGAAATCTCACGGGACACCTGGCGGCAGTTCAGCGCCGCTGTGGACCTGGCCCCCGGATCCCATACGGTGCAGGTCCGCGCCGTCGACCGTACCGGAGCCGTGCAGGTGGACCGCGTGGCGCCGGTCACACCCGACGGCGCCACGGGTCTGCACTCGGTGACCTTCACTGTTTCCTGAGGGAGCCCGGATCTCCTGTCTTTTACGTCTCGCCTCATCCCAGCCATCGCCGTCGGCAGGGCCTAGGGTGGAGATCCAGAGGCAACCGTCACGGCAGGTAGGGATCCCATGATCAGAAGCGTCGAGGAACACCAGCAGGCAGTGCTGGGACTGCTCCGCTACAGCAGCAGCTACCCGGCTGATAGCCGGACGGACCAGGACGGCGGCGGAACCGAGCTCCCGCTGGCGGCCGCCCGCGGCCGGGTGCTCGCCGTCGACCTGCAGGCTCCGGTCAGCCTGCCCCCGTTTGATAACTCGCAGATGGACGGGTACGCGGTCCACGTCGACGACCTGAACCCAACCGGTGGCACGTCAGGACGAAGCCTGAGGGTGGGAGCGCCCATCCCGGCGGGCATCGAACCGCCGGACCTGGTGCAGGGGAGTGCGGCGCCCATCATGACCGGCGCGATGATCCCGGGAAACACCGGTGCCATCGTCCCGATCGAACGGGTCACCCCGGCCCAGTTCTACTCAGCGGCCGACTACGAGGCGGACACCGAACTCGCCGTCGACCTACCCGAAACCGTGGAACCTGGTGCCTACATCCGCCGTGCCGGCAGCGACATCCCCACCGGCACCACCGCCCTGACCGCCGGGACGCTCCTCGGCCCCGCCCAGCTGGGCCTGCTCGCCGCCTGCGGAATCGCCACGGTCCCGGTGCGCCGCCAGTTCACCGTCTTGCTGCTCACCACCGGGGACGAGGTCCAGGAACCCGGCAGCACCCGGCAACCGGGGAAGATCTTCGACGCCAACACCACCCTGTTGGAAACCGCACTCCTCGATGCGGGCGCCGCAGTGATCAGGCACCGGCTGATGGATGACAATCCCACGCTGCTCCGGGAAGCGCTGGCGGCCGTCGCGGACAGCGGCATCCACCTGATCCTCACCACCGGCGGCATCAGCCAGGGTGCGTACGAGGTGGTGAAACAGGCGCTGGCCAACAGCAGCGTCGAATTCCTCTCCGTCACCATGCAGCCCGGCGGGCCGCAGGCGTTGGGAACCATCGGCGGTGTGCCGTTCCTCGGATTCCCGGGCAACCCGGTCAGTGCCCTCGTATCCTTCGAGATGTTCCTCCGGCCGGCCCTCACCGCCGTCGCCGGTGTCCCGCACCCCCGGGTGGTCCTCACCGCTGCCCTTGAGGAGGAGGTGAGCTCGCCGGAAGCCAAACACCAGGTCCGCCGTGGCTGGTATACCCCCCGCGCAGCAGCCGGTGAGCCGGTGGGTACGGTTAGGCTGGTGGGTGGCCCCGGATCACACCTGATCCATGCGCTGGCCGAATCGAACGTCCTGGTCCAGCTGCCCGTCGGCACCGGAAGCCTCGCGGCGGGGGACCTGGTCTCCGTGTGGCTCGTCGACGGGATGCACGGCGCGCCGTCGTTCGGGATTCCTGCAGCGCACCCGCTCGCTGTGGCCGGGCCCGGGAACACCTGAGCGTGGGAAGACCCCCTCACCGAGAACTGATAAGGACAGCATGACCGAGAACACCAGCCCGGCGTCACTGAGCCACGTCCGGGAGGATGGCAGCGCGCACATGGTCGACGTTTCGGCGAAGGCCGAAACCACTCGCGAAGCCACCGCACAGGCCGTCCTGCACACCACAACGGAGGTGGTCGGACTGATCACCGCCGGTGGCCTGCCCAAGGGCGACGCTCTGGCTGTCGCCCGGGTCGCCGGCATCATGGCCGCCAAGCAGACGTCCTCGCTGATCCCGCTCTGCCACCCCTTGCCGCTGAGCAAAATCACCGTGGACTTCGACGCCCGGGACGCTGCCGTGACCATCAGCTGCGCGGTCAAGACCACCGCCGTCACCGGCGTCGAAATGGAAGCCCTGACCGGGGCGTCGCTGGCGGCTCTCGCCCTGTACGACATGATCAAGGCGGTGGACAAGCGGGCGGTCATCACCGACACGAAGGTCCTGGCGAAGTCCGGCGGGAAAAGCGGGGACTGGACGGCATGAGCGCCCAGCGCACCGCAGCGGTGATTATCGCGTCCACCCGTGCCGCAGCCGGCATCTACCAGGACGAGTGTGGTCCTCTCATCCAGAGCTGGCTCGTCGATCACGGCTTCGCACCCCAGCAGACCCGGGTGGTGCCCGACGGCGACCCGGTGGGTCAGGCGATCGGCGCCGTCCTTGGCGATTCGCCCTCAGTGGTGATCACCAGCGGCGGTACCGGTCTGAGCCCGGACGACGCCACCCCCGAACAGACCGAGCCGTACCTGCAGCGCCACCTGCCCGGGATCATGGAAGCCGTTCGCCGGCGGGGGGCCGAGAAGGTTCCGACAGCAGCGCTCAGCCGCGGCTTCGCCGGAACCGTAGGCCGCACCTTCGTGATCAACCTGCCCGGGTCACCCGGAGGGGTGCGTGACGGGCTGGCCGTGCTCGAACCAATGCTGGGGCACATCTGCTCCCAGCTGGAAGGAAAAAATGAACACTAGCCACGTGGTGCATGTGTCCCTGGCGGCCGGGCCCATCAGCCTCGACGCCGCCCTGGCGGAGGTCGACTCCCCGGACTGCGGTGCCGTTGTGGGTTTCGGTGGAGTGGTAAGGAACCACGACGGCGGCCGGGATGTCACCTCCCTGAGCTACTCGGCCCACCCGAGCGCCGAGCGGATCATCGCGGACATCGCCGACACCATGGCCGCCAAATACGAGGGCGTCCGGATCTGGGTAGCGCACCGGATCGGACCCCTGGTGATCGGTGACCCTGCCCTGGTGGCAGCGGTCGCGTCCCCGCACCGCGGCGAAGCCTTCGCCGCCTGCTCGGAACTGGTGGACACCGTCAAGGAGCAGGTTCCCATCTGGAAGGAACAGTTCTTCACCGACGGCACCGTCGAATGGGTCGGCGCCGGCGGCACGGACACCGCCGGGGGCACGGACACCGCCGGCGGCACCGGGACTGCCTCCTGACCCAAATGGGCAGGGGAGTAGCCGTTCAGTAGGCTGGGGTGTATGACTGAACAACTTGCCGTGGCCGTGCTGGGCGCCACCGGACGGATGGGGTCGGAGGCCGTCAAAGCCATCGACGCCGCACCGGACCTGGACCTCGTCGCAGCCCTCGGCCGCGAGGATTCGCTGGACACCCTGGTTGCGTCGGGAGCGCAGTGCATCGTCGACCTGTCGGTCCCCGATGCCACATTCGACAACGTGGCGTTCGCCGTCGAGCGTGGCATCCACGCGGTGGTGGGAACCACCGGGTGGGACGAGGCGCGTCTTGAGCGGCTTGCCGCACTCCTCGCCGACCAGCCCGCCACGGGCGTGCTGATCGCCCCGAATTTCGCCCTCGGTTCAGTGCTGGCCAGCGCCTTCGCTGCCCGGGCGGCACGCTACTTCGAGTCGGTCGAGATTGTCGAGCTTCACCACCCCGACAAGGTGGACGCGCCCTCGGGCACAGCAGTCCGGACCGCCGCCCTGATCGCACAGGCACGCCGGGAAGCCGGGGTCCCGGCGAGCCCCGACGCGACCACCAGCGAGCGCGCCGGTGCCCGCGGAGCCGACGTCGACGGCGTCCGGGTGCATTCGGTGCGCCTGCGCGGCCTGGTGGCGCATCAGGAGGTGCTGCTCGGCGGAGTCGGGGAACAGCTCACCATCCGACACGACTCGTACCACCGTGAGTCCTTCATGCCCGGCGTCCTGCTGGGCGTCCGCACCGTCCCCTCCCGCCCCGGCCTGACGGTCGGGCTGGACGGCTACCTCGATCTGGAAGCGTGAAACCCCGCATGGCTGAACCCGTTGGATTTCTGGGCACGGTGAAGCGCCACCGCGCCAAAGTAGGGGTGGCCCTGGTGAGCCTGCTGCTCATCTTCTGGCTGGTCATCGCTCTGCAGCGCAGCGTCATCCTGCTCACCGACCCGGACCTGGTGGCGAAAGCCCTCGGGGTGGCGTACCTGCTGCTGCCCCTGATCGGCGGCTGGGCCATGATCCGTGAACTGCTGTTCGGCATGCAGACCTCGAAAATGGCCACCGAGCTCGACGCCGAGGGAGGTCTTCCGATCGACGACCTGCCACGGACCCCCGCCGGGCGGATTGTCCGTGCCGCAGCCGACGAACGGTTCCCCGCCTACCAGGCGGAGGTGGAGGCGGCGCCCGAGGACTGGCGCAGCTGGTTCAGGCTGTCCTGCGCTTACGACGCCGCGGGCGACCGGACCCGCGCCCGCCGGTCCATGAGGACTGCCGGAAAGCTGTACAAGACGGCCCAGTAGCTGCGCTCCGGCGCGGACACCCCGGTTTCGGGCACACCACTTACTTACTGTTGAGTCCCGACCGCGCCGCCCGGGACGCGCCCGAGGTCAGCAGTTCCAGCGGCCCCCGGGCGTTGATCCTCAGAAACAGAATGCCGAGGATGACAAACACCAGCACCTGTCCCCAGTAGACGAGGGACGGGTCGGGCGCGGGTTCCTGGGCATCGACCACGCTCATCGTCCAGACATGCATGGTGTAGAGGGTCAGGGTCATCGCACCGGGCCCGGACAAGGGCAGCAACACCGACTCGTATCGGCGGGTGGCGAGCAGGCACAGCCCAATGACCAGTGCGGAAGTGCCACCGGTGTGCAGCAGGTCCAGTGGAGATCCCGAGTGGGGGGCGCTGACAGCCAGCCACCACCAGGAGCCGGACTGGTCCACCCCGGTCAGGCTGACATTCATCATCGCCCCCAGGGGGTATCTGCTGCCGTCGGGGGTCTCCAGCAGGGCAGCCAGGCCGCCCAGGGGCCCGAGCAGGTAGCCGCTGACCAGTTTCGCTGCGACGGCCACCGCAGCGCCTCCGGCCAACAACCCCAGCTGCACCCGGAGGTCCAGCAGCCGCAGGCGGCCGATCACCATCCCGATCAGGAGGTAGCTCAGCCACTGCAGCGCCGGGTAGTACCCGGTCACCGTGATGTCAGCCAGCAGCGTCGCTGGCTGCAGCAGCGTCTCGAACAGGGGATTACCGCCCACCGAGGACGGCGAAACCGTCTCGGCGATCCACGGACGGAGCAGGTACGCGACAACCGGGGACAGGAGGGTCCAGCCGATCGCCCACCAGGCGAGCTGCCTCACGGGCAGCGACACGAACGGCAGCGCGATCAGGAAGAGCACCCCATAGTGGAACAGGATGATCGCGATGTTGGTTTCCAGCCCGCCCAGCATCAGGCCGATCGCCATGATCACCGCCGCACGGGCAGCGATGCCCCGCCGGCCCATCGACAGCCTCTGGCGGTGGTGGACCCGGTCGCCTCCGGTCAGCAGGGCCAGGCCAAGACCGGCGACGACGGCGAACAAGGCCGACGCCTTCCCGGAAAAGACCAGTGCCACCCAGGAGGCATCCGCGGTGCCAGCGATGTACAGGGGAAATATGTGGGTGCTCATCATCCCGAAGAGGGCAATACCGCGGGCGGCGTCGACCCCGATCAGACGCCGGGAGACCTTGGGGGATGCCATGATCTGATCGTCTCACAGCGGCCCTGACTGCCGCGGCGGAAGGGCGCAGCGGCGACTTAACAGTTTCGAACCGGGTAACGTTTTACCCATGGCCCTCACCAATTCCCAGACTCTTCCCTTCGGCACCCTGGTCACCGCGATGGTGACCCCGTTCCATCAGGACGGCAGCGTCGACTTCGACGCCACCGCCCAGCTGGCCACTGCGCTGGTCGACGACGGCTGCGATGGTCTGGTGATCTCGGGCACGACCGGTGAAACCTCAACCCTTGAGGATCAGGAGAAGGAAGACCTGTTCCGGGTGGTCGTGGAAGCAGTGGGCGGACGGGCGAAGGTCATCGCCGGTACCGGCACCAACCACACCTCCCACTCCGTCGAGATGGCCCAGCGCGCCGCCCGCGCCGGCGTCGACGGACAACTGGTGGTCACCCCGTACTACAACAAGCCCACCCAGGCGGGTGTGCTGGCCCACTTCGAGGCCGTCGCCGGGGCCACCGACCTGCCGATCATGATCTACGACATTCCGGGCCGGTCGGGTATTCCCATCCACACCGAAACCATGATCCGGTTGGCCGACAACCCGAAGATCGTGGCGCTCAAGGACGCCAAGGCGGACTTCGCCGAAATCACCCGCGTGCTCGCCAACACCACCCTCGACGTGTACTCGGGCGACGACGGCCTCACCTTGCCATGGATGATCGCCGGCGGTGTCGGGGTGGTCAGCGTGAGCGCCCACGTTGCCACCGCACAGTTCCGGGCCCTGGTGGACGCCGCAGCCGCCGGTGACGTGACCACCGCCCGCCGCATCCATTTCGAGCTGGACCCGGTGGTCCGTGCCGTCATGACCCACATTCCCGGTGCCGTGTCGGCCAAGCAGATCCTCAAGATGCAGGGCCTCATCCCGAACGCCGTCGTTCGGCTGCCCCTTGTGGGACCCTCCGCCGTCGAAATGGAAACCGTGCTCGCCGACCTTGCCGAAGCGGGGATGAACTTCGCCCGCCCGCGCACCAGCCGCCACAATGGAACGCCGGCATGACGGTTTCCGCTGCCACGGCGCTCATCACCCCGCCCGACCTCGCAGCGGGGGTGCTGCGCATCGTCCCCCTGGGTGGTCTCGGTGAAATTGGCCGGAACATGGCGGTGTTCGAACTGGACGGCAAGCTGCTCATCGTCGACTGTGGTGTGCTGTTTCCCGAGGAAACCCAGCCCGGGGTCGACCTGATCCTCCCCGACTTCTCCTACATCGAGGACCGGCTCGACGACGTCGTCGGCCTGGTCCTGACGCACGGCCATGAAGACCACATCGGCGCGGTGCCGTATTTGCTGCGGCTCAAGAAAGACATTCCGCTGATCGGCTCGCAGCTCACGCTGGCCCTGATCGAGGCGAAACTCCAGGAACACCGGATTACTCCCTACACCCTCACGGTCACCGAGGGCCAGATCGAACAGTTCGGACCGTTCGAATGCGAGTTCGTGGCCGTCAACCATTCAATCCCCGACGCCCTGGCGGTCTTCATCCGCACCACGGCGGGGAACGTCCTGCACACCGGCGACTTCAAGATGGACCAGCTGCCGCTCGACGGGCGGATCACCGACCTGCGGGCGTTCGCCCGGCTGGGCGAGGAGGGGGTCGACCTGTTCATGGTCGATTCCACCAACGCCGACGTGCCTGGATTCACCACCGCGGAGCGCGAGATCGGGCCGGTACTGAACCGGTTGTTCGGCCAGGTCAGCAAGCGGATCATCGTCGCCTCGTTCTCCTCCCACATCCACCGGGTGCAGCAGGTCCTGGACGCCGCCGAGGCGCACGACAGGAAGGTGTGCTTCGCCGGACGCTCGATGGTGCGGAACATGACCATCGCCGCAAAACTGGGCTACCTCAGGGTTCCCGAGGGGATCCTCGTGGACATCAAGAACGTCGACGCCCTCCCTGACCACAAGGTGGTGCTCATGTCCACCGGATCGCAGGGCGAGCCAATGGCCGCCCTGTCCCGGATGGCCAACGGCGACCACCGGATCACCGTCGGCAAGGGCGACACGGTGATCCTGGCGTCCTCCCTGATCCCCGGCAACGAGAACGCTGTTTTCCGGGTCATCAACGG
The DNA here is from genome assembly GCF_015752345.1 of Arthrobacter sp. CAN_A212. NCBI lineage: Bacteria > Bacillati > Actinomycetota > Actinomycetes > Micrococcales > Micrococcaceae > Arthrobacter > Arthrobacter sp. CAN_A212. The sequence goes on along the minus strand of NZ_JADOUT010000005.1, from coordinate 66,406 downwards.
GCTGCTGAAACTCGGCGCCGACGTCGTCCACAAGGGCAACGAAAAGGTGCACGTCTCCGGCCACGCAGCCGCCGGGGAACTGCTGTACTGCTACAACATCCTCAAGCCCCGCAACGTGATGCCGGTGCATGGGGAGACCCGGCACCTGATCGCCAATGCCCGGCTCGCCGAGCAGACAGGTGTGCCCGCCGAGAACGTGCTGCTGACCGACGACGGGTCGGTCATCGACCTGGTGGACGGTGTCGCCCGCATTGTGGGGTCCGTGGAGTGCGGGTTCATCTACGTGGATGGGTCGAGTATCGGGGAGATCACCGACGCCGACCTGAAGGACCGCCGCATTCTCGGCGAGGAGGGGTTCATCTCCATCGTCACGGTGGTGAACCGGAGTACCGGCAAGATCGTCTCCGGACCGGACATCCACGCCCGCGGATTCGCCGAGGACGATTCGGTGTTCGACGAGATCAAGCCGAAGCTGAACGCGGCCCTCGAGGAAGCGGTCATGAGCAACAAGGACCACTCGGTCTACCAGTTGCAGCAGGTGGTCCGCCGGGTGATCGGCACCTGGGTCAACCGCCGCTACCGCCGTCGGCCGATGATCATCCCGGTGGTCCTGGAGGCGTAGAGCCGTTCGGCCCTGCCGCGTTTGTCCCGGGATTCCGGGGCCAAGTCCGGTACCGTTGCCTCTATGGCGACTCGTACTTCCCCGGGCCCCAGTGGTTCACAGCAGTCGCGCGGTAAGAACACCTCGGCTGCTGCGCGTTCAACTTCGGGCCGAAGCGGTGCTAACAAAAGCGGTGGCAACACCCGGCAACCGACCAAAAAGCAGCCTGTGCTGCCCAGCGACACCGGGTCCGGTGACTCCCTGCCGCTGCCCCTGCGCGTCCTGAGGGGACTGTGGATGGGCACCGCCCACATGGTCGCGTCCGGCATCCGCAAGTTCGGCCACGATGTCCACCCCGAGAAGGAGCTGCGTCGGGACGGCACCGGCCTGTTCCTGATGATCCTCAGTGTGGCTGTTGCCGCCGTCGAGTGGTGGGCCCTCACCGGACCCGGTGCCGACGTGGTACACGCGGTCTCCGCTGGCACCTTCGGCTGGATGGCGCTGCTGGTGCCGTTCATGCTGCTGATCGGTGCCGTCCGCCTGTTCAGGTACCCCGAAAACCACCGGGCCAACAACCGGGTGGGGATCGGCATGACCATCGCCCTGTTCGCGGGCTCCGGTATCGCGCACTTCTCCGGCGGGGCTCCGGCCCTCGCCGACGGCTTTGAACGGCTCTGGCAGGCCGGAGGAGTGGTCGGTTTCCTGGTCGCCGGTCCGCTGAGCGGCCTCCTCACCATGTGGCCGGTGATTATTCTGCTGAGCGTGCTGATCTTCCTGAGCGTGCTGATAGTCACCGCCACCCCGTTCCGTCACATTCCGTCCCGGCTCCGTGCCCTCTATGAGCACCTGATGGGGCAGGACCTGATCGAGAAGGACCGGCAGCATGGGAACGGGTCGGCTGACGACAACGCGACCGAACAACATGACCAGAGCTACCTCGACCAGCGGCACTCGGCGCCCGCCAGGAAGCCCAAGCGGAAAATGCGGCTCTTCGGCCGGGACAAACCGGCCGGGCCGACCCAGGCCGAACTGGACGGCTACGTCGGCGACGAGGCGTTTGAACGCGCCGTCCTCGATGACGAGGACGGCCCGGACGAGGCGCAGCGCAGCCTCACGTCCCGCCAGGCGGCCGCCCGCGACACTGCAGCCGTGCCGGCTGAGCCGCGGGTCCCGCCCGGGGTCCGCCGCCCTACCCAGCAGGAACGTGCCACCGAGAAGATCAAGCAGGAACATGGCCTGATCCCGGACGGCGGCAGCGACGCGCACCCGGCCACCGAGGCGATGGCGGTCCTGCCCACCGCCGCGCCGCATGTCCCCTCGACGCCCGTCCAGCCGCAGGTTCCGCCCACCCCCATGCCGCAGCGCACCGAGCAGCTGCAGCTGGCAGGCGACGTCACCTACACCCTGCCGCCCTCCGATTACCTGCCCGCCGGAACTCCTCCCAAGGAACGTTCCGAGGCCAACGACTCGGTGGTCGCAGCCCTGACCCACACCCTCGACCAGTTCCACGTCGACGCGAAGGTGACCGGTTTTTCCCGAGGTCCCACTGTCACCCGCTACGAGATTGAGCTGGCGCCGGGCACCAAGGTGGAACGCGTTACGGCCCTGTCCAAGAACATCTCCTACGCGGTCGCGAGTTCCGACGTCCGGATCCTGTCCCCGATTCCCGGCAAATCGGCGATCGGTATCGAAATCCCCAACACGGACCGTGAGACCGTGTCGCTTGGCGATGTGCTGCGCTCCGGCAACGCCCGCAAGACCGACCACCCGATGGTGATGGGCGTCGGCAAGGATGTGGAGGGCGGCTTCGTCGTCGCGAACCTGGCCAAGATGCCGCACCTGCTGGTCGCCGGTGCCACCGGTGCTGGTAAGTCGTCGTTCGTGAACTCGATGATCACCTCCATCCTGATGCGTTCCACCCCCGATGAGGTGCGCATGGTCATGGTGGACCCCAAGCGGGTGGAACTCACCGCCTACGAGGGTGTCCCTCACCTGATCACCCCCATTATCACCAGTCCCAAGAAGGCCGCCGAGGCGCTGCAGTGGGTGGTCCGTGAAATGGACACCCGCTATGACGATCTGGCGAACTATGGTTACAAGCACATTGACGACTTCAACAAGGCGGTCCGCAACGGGAAGGTGGTCCCGCCCGAAGGCTCCAAGCGCGTGGTGCGCCCGTACCCGTACCTGTTGGTCATCGTCGACGAGCTCGCCGACCTGATGATGGTGGCGCCACGCGACGTCGAGGACTCGATCGTGCGCATCACCCAGCTCGCCCGGGCCGCAGGTATCCACCTGGTGCTCGCCACCCAGCGGCCGTCCGTCGACGTGGTCACCGGCCTGATCAAGGCAAACGTGCCCTCACGGATGGCGTTCGCGACGTCGTCGGTCACTGACTCCCGGGTGGTCCTGGACCAGCCGGGCGCCGAGAAGCTGATCGGCCAGGGCGACGCCCTCTTCCTGCCGATGGGTGCCTCCAAGCCGATGCGCGTCCAGGGCGCCTGGGTCACCGAATCGGAAATCCACCGGGTGGTTGAGCACGTCAAGGGCCAGCTAAAGGCCAACTACCGCGAGGACGTTGCGGTCGAGGCGCCCAAGAAGCAGATCGACGATGACATCGGCGACGATCTCGATGTCCTCCTGCAGGCTACCGAGCTGGTGGTCACCACCCAGTTCGGGTCCACCTCCATGCTGCAACGCAAGCTACGGGTCGGGTTCGCGAAGGCGGGCCGGCTGATGGACCTGCTGGAGTCCCGCGGGGTGGTGGGCCCTTCCGAGGGTTCGAAGGCCCGCGATGTGCTCGTCAAACCGGATGATCTGGCCGGGGTGCTCGGCGCCATGCGTGGCGACGGGCCAATCTCGGTACCCGACGAACCGGCGGCGGGTGCCGGTGCCTCCGGCGCGCCGATCGATCTGGTGGCCGACGACCTCGAGTCCCGCCGCCAGGCGGGTCAGTACCATGACGGATCGGACGACGACGATGACGGTTCCACTGACGCCTGGAGCCTCACGGGAAGGTAGCCTAGTTCCGTGAGTATTCCTCCGGCCCAACAGGTCCCCACCCTGAACATCGCCAACGTCCTGACGGTGGTGCGAATCCTGCTGGTTCCGTTCTTCATCTGGTTCCTGCTCCTCGACGAGAGCGCCGACGACGGGTCCGGTGGGTTGTTCCGCTGGCTCGCGGTGGCGGTCTTTGCGGTCGCCATCTACACCGACAAGCTCGACGGCGACCTGGCACGGAGTCGGGGATTAATCACCGACTTCGGGAAGATCGCCGACCCGATCGCCGACAAACTGCTGATCGGTGCGGCCCTGATCCTGCTCTCAATCCTCGGGGAACTCTGGTGGTGGGTCACCATCGTGACCCTCGTCCGCGAACTCGGTATCACCGTGCTGCGGTTCGCGGTCATCCGGTACGGTGTGATGCCCGCATCACGCGGCGGGAAACTCAAGACAGTGATCCAGACGTTCGCCATTTTCCTGTACCTGCTCCCGCTGGCTGGGCTGGTCGGCGAATGGTACAACTGGCTCGCGGTCGCGGTGATGCTCGCGGCCGTCGCCGTCACCGTCGTGACCGGACTGGACTACATCGTCCAGGCCATCCGGTTGCGTCGGAGCGCCCGCGCGTCCGGGCAACCGGGCGACCCGACGTCGTAACCGCGACGCCGATGCCCAGCTCCTTCCCCGCCGGGCCCGCTGCTGAGGTGGTCCGGCTGGCAACCGGCCTTCGCCTCACCCTCGCGACCGCCGAATCCCTGACGGCCGGCATGGTGTGCGCCGCGCTGGGCGCGGTGCCCGGTGCTTCGGCCGTGCTGCAGGGCGGGGCCGTGACCTACCAGAACGACATCAAGGTGGGTGTGCTCGGCGTCGACCCCGCGGGGCTTGCCACCACCGGTGCCGTGGACGCCGACGTCGCCCGCCAGATGGCCGACGGAGCGCGCCGGGTCTTCGGTGCCGATCTCGCAGTCTCCACCACCGGCGCCGCTGGTCCCGAACCCCACGGCGGCAAGCCGGTGGGGACGGTGTTTGTCGCGGTGGCGTCGGCGGACGGCACCAGCGTTCAGGAGTACCTGTTCGACGGCGACCGGGAGACTGTGCGTGCCCTCGCGTGCGGCGCCGCCCTCGAACAGATGGCTGCTCTGTTACGGGCACGGGTCCGGGCGCAGGACCCCGGGAACAAAATGTAGGACCGAACAGTTATCATTACTGTCAGCCATTGAACAGGTTGGCAGCTTAGGCTTGAAACTACCAAGCCGGTCCAGCTCCCTAAGGAGACACCGGATCAAATGCAACGAGGGAGCATGGCGATTCAGATGGTAAAGCAACCCGTATCCATAAACGGCGTAGTCCGTTGGCGGGATGTGGGGTTGGCGGAAGATGCACAGCGCAAGCCGAAGGAGCGCAAAATGGTAGTGCTACGCCATGAGATCGGCGATGTCCTGCGGGATGTCCGCCAGCGGCAGGGCCGCACGCTGCGCGAGGTTTCGCACAGTGCTCGAGTCTCACTCGGTTACCTCAGTGAGGTGGAGCGGGGCCAGAAGGAAGCATCTTCGGAGCTCCTGTCCTCCATTTGCACGGCGCTCGACGTTCCGTTATCCCTCATGCTCCGCGAAGTCAGCGATCGTCTCGCAGAAGCTGAGGGCGTTTCAGTACCCGACACGGTGCCCCAGGAATTCGCCCGCGCGTTTGTTGGCGACCTTCCGGATGATCTGTCCGACGATTTCAGCCGCGGTCTGGCAACGACCAACCGTTAGGCCCGAAGCAGTATTTTCAGTAGCTAAACGCAGCCCGCCGGGGTCATCCCGGTGGGCTGTGTTGTGCGTTCCGCCTACCAGTTGTCCTTGGTGTAGGTCTCGTTGAGCTGGGCGATCAGGGTGCCCAGGGTGGTGAGATCCTTGACATCCCAGTCCTCCATCAGATGATGGAACGCCTCCTTGCGGGCCGTCTGGGCTGTCACGAGCTGCTTCGACCCGGCAGGGGTCAGCGTGATCGACTGGGCCCGGCCATCCAGGGGGTCGGCTTCCTTCTGTACCAGCCCGAGCTGTTCGAGCATGGCGATCTGTCGGCTGACCGATGGCTTCCCGACGCCGATGCTCGCGGCGATGTCCGTGAGGCGCATCGCCCCCTCGCGTTGCAGGATCACCAGCAGCCCGTAGGCGGCAGGTTCCATGTCCGGGTGAACACGCCGGGCAACCTTGTAGGAGTTCGACCGTGCCCTCCGCCAGAGCATGCTCAGTTGTTGTTCAAGCGCCTGAATGGCAGTGTCTACGGCGGGGTCGGCTTCTCGGTGCTCGGCTGTCATGTGGTTCATTCTATGGTTTCCGACACAATCGCCCACCAATGGGGTCCAAAAGTGCCACTCCGTGCCGTCGAAGGACGACCGGCCCCGGGGAAAATGAGAGGATGACCAGATGCGTACCAGTGCCTTTTGGCGGCTTATGGATGACGAGTTCGGCGGCGGATACTCCCGCACCCTGGCCCGCACCATCGTCCTCGCCGGTCTTGGCGGCCGGACGCCCGAGGAGGCCCTTGCGGCAGGGATCAGCCCCCGCGAGGTCTGGACGGCGGTCTGTGACCTGCAGGATGTCCCCCAGGAGCGGCGCCTGGGCAGGGATATCACCCCGAAGTAGTCCCGCCGGAGCCCTGACACGCCGCACCACGTTATTCGAATATTTGTTCGGGTAGGACTATCATTTGATAGAGACGGTGGTCGTGGTTATCCACATACGCCGTGAAGCTTCTCAATTTGTCAGTGCCCCGGGCTACCGTCGAATTGAACACGAAAACGGCCGCTACGGCCACAATCAACTGAGGTGAAGAATGGCCGCACCAGCAGACCGCGAGAAAGCTCTCGAAGCAGCACTCGCGCAGATCGACAAGCAGTATGGCAAAGGTTCGGTGATGCGTCTGGGCGATGAGGTGCGCGCCCCCATCGAAACCATCTCCACCAGCTCCATCGCACTGGATGCCGCGCTGGGCATAGGCGGACTTCCCCGGGGCAGGGTCGTCGAGATTTATGGACCTGAGTCCTCGGGTAAGACCACCCTGGCGCTCCACGCTGTCGCCAATGCACAGCGCAACGGCGGCATCGCGGCATTCATCGACGCTGAGCACGCCCTCGATCCCGAATACGCCAAGCGGCTCGGCGTCGACACCGACGCACTCCTGGTCTCCCAGCCGGATACCGGCGAGCAGGCGCTGGAGATCATGGACATGCTGATTGGTTCCGGCTCGATCGACGTGGTGGTGATTGACTCGGTTGCGGCGCTGGTGCCCCGTGCTGAGATTGAGGGCGACATGGGCGACAGCCACGTGGGTCTTCAGGCACGACTGATGAGCCAGGCGCTCCGGAAGATCACCGGCCGTCTTGCCCAGAGCAAGACCACGGCGATCTTCATCAACCAGCTGCGCGAGAAAATCGGTGTGTTCTTCGGTAGCCCGGAAACCACCACGGGTGGCAAGGCGCTGAAGTTCTACGCCTCCATCCGCATTGATGTCCGTCGGATTGAGACCCTCAAGGAAGGCGCGGTGCCGGTGGGTAACCGGACCCGGGCCAAGGTGGTCAAGAACAAGATGGCACCGCCCTTCAAGCAGGCCGAGTTCGACATCCTGTACGGCTACGGAATCTCCCGTGAGGGTGGGCTGATCGACGTCGGTGTGGAGAACGGGCTGGTGAAGAAGTCCGGTGCCTGGTTCACCTACGACGGTGACCAGCTGGGTCAGGGCAAGGAAAACGCCCGGAAGTTCCTGCTGGATAACCCGGACCTGACCGACGAGCTGGAACGCCGCATCAGGGAGAAGCTGGGTGTGGGCGCTGCCGCCGAGGACGCAACCGTTGAACCCAAGGCAAAGGCGGAGCCCAAGCTGAAGGCGGTCAGCGGAGAGAACCGCTAGGCAGCCGTGCCTTTCGGACAGAACAGCGGCAAGGGGTCCTTTGGGCAAAGCTCCGGCAAAGGATCGTTTGGGCAAAGCTCCGGCAAGGGGTCATTCGGGCAGAGTAGCGGGCTGGGAGCCAAGCGCACGTCCGGGGGAACCCGAAAGACCACGGCTGCTAAGTCCCCAGGCCCAAAGTCTCCAGCCCGAAAGTCGTCTGCGCCAAAGGGGGATGGCGGGGGAGCCGCAGACGCGGACCCCTACGCCACGGCCCGGTCGATAGTCCTGCGCCAGCTCACCTTGGCACCGAAGAGCCGGCACCAGCTCGCCTCCAAACTAGCGGAGCGGGAGGTGCCGGACGAGGTGGCAGCCGCGGTGCTGGACCGGTTCGAGGAGGTCGAGCTGATCGATGACGCCGAGTTCGCCATGATGTGGGTGCGGAGCCGCGCAGCGACACGGTCGCTGGCACGCAGCGCCCTGAAGAGGGAACTGGCCGGGAAAGGAATCCACGGGGACCTTGCCGAGGACGCGCTGGCCCAGGTCAGCGACGACGAGGAGCGGGAGGCCGCCGAGCAGCTGGTACGCCGCAAGTACCGCCCCCTCGCCAGCGCCGGTGACCGGGCCAGCCGTGACAAGGAAACCCGGCGGCTGGTGAGCATGCTCGCCCGGAAGGGCTACAGTCCGTCCCTCGCCTTCGGGGTGGTGAAGGCTGTGCTCGACGATGTGGCCGAGCGTGAGGACGAGTACGAGAACGAGGGCTTCGACGCGGTGGCCAGCGACAGCTCGGAGCTCGATTTTCGGTAGGCCAAGCCAGGGCAGACTCGGTTTGGCCAGGCCAGGCCAGATCCGGCGCAGGTCGGGCCGCCGGTTCGGGTGCCGGGCCTGCACGCACTCCCCGATGCGCCGCGCCGTTACCCATTCGTTCCCTTAATCCGCCGGGTGAGGTATGGCGGACCCAGATCGCCGAACTGTAGGCTGAACATCCTTATGATCGGGCTGGGGCGCGGGGTGACTGCTGCACGGACGGGCGCTGGTGCAGCGTTGGCCGTGCTGGCTCTTGGCGCCTCGCTCCTGACGGCCATTGCCCCGGCGGCCGCGCAGGACTTTCCCACCTGGGAGGAGATCCGCGCCGCCAAGGACAACACCTCGGCCAAGCAGGCCCAGGTCGTCGAGATCGAATCCCTGCTGGATGGACTGCAATCCAACTCAGCCGAATTGGGAGACGCTGCGGTGCACTCGGCCACCGAACACGCACAGGCCGCCCAGGAGCTGCGCGCGAGTGAGCGGCTCTCGGATACCCTCGCCGTCCAGCTGGCCGGCGCCGAAGCGGAATCGGAAGACCTGCATCGGGCTGCGGGCGCCGCGGCCGCCCTCTCCTACAAGACCGGAAGCGCCAACACGGGCATGCTTGTCCTGCTGGATCCTGAGGGGGCCATGGACCTGCTCGACCGCATGATGGTGCTCGAAAGGGTGACCGACCGCGCCGCCGGGTCCTACAGCGACGCCGTTGCAGCCGAACGTGAGGTTGAGTCCCTCAGGGACCAATACGACGCTGCCACCGACCGGCACCGGGAACTTGCCACCGAGGCCGCCCAACGGCTCACCGACGCCCAGGAGGACGACACCGCGGCGCGGGCAGCGGTGCAGGAACACCAGTCACGGTCCGCCGAGCTGTTCGAACAACTGGCCGAGCTCAAGGACACCACCGCCAGCCTGGAAGCCGAGCGCATCACCGGGCTGGCGGAACAGGCAGCCTTCCTCGAACAGCAGGCGGCGGCCGAGGCAGCCGCCAAGGCACGTGAGGCTGCAGCTGCTTTATCGGCCACCATCGCCCCGCCCCGCGCTCCGGCACCCCCAGCCGTGGCGGCCCCAGCGCCACAGCCGACGCCCGCTCCACGCCCCACCCCGCCTGCGCCCGTTCCGACCACACCAGCACCTGCTCCCGCTCCGAGGCCGGCACCGGCCCCCGCCCCAGCGCCCGCTCCCAGGCCAGCGCCGGGCCCAGCTCCCGCGCCGGTGCCCGCCCCCGCGCCCGCCCCCGCGCCCGCCCCCGCGCCGGCGCCCGGCCCGCTTGTTGACGACCCCGCCGGCGCCCAGGCCTACGCTTCCTCGCGCCTACCCTCCTTCGGTTGGGACAACGGCCAGTTCCAATGCCTGGTCAGCCTGTGGAACAAGGAATCCCGCTGGCTGACCAGTGCCAACAACCCCTACAGCGGGGCGTACGGGATACCGCAGTCGCTGCCCGGCAGCAAGATGGCCAGTTCCGGCGCCGACTGGCGCACCAACTACCGCACCCAGATCGAATGGGGGCTCGGGTACATCGATGGCCGCTACGGGTCCCCGTGCGCCGCCTGGCAGCACTCCCAGCGCGTCAACTGGTACTAGACGCCCGGATCGGCTGAGATCCGATTGTGGGGGTCGGCCGGGCGCACGTACCCTTAACAGGTGAGTCTCATTACCCCGACCCTTCCCCCCGGTCTCCCCGCCACGTCGGCGGGCGCGGCTGAAGCTCCGACCTCGGAAGTAGGGCGCACCTACGAGGTGCGCACCTATGGCTGCCAGATGAACGTCCACGATTCCGAGCGGATCTCGGGCCTCCTGGAGGACGCCGGCTATACCGCTGCCACCGACGCGCAGGCCGACGTCGTCGTCTTCAATACCTGCGCGGTGCGGGAAAACGCGGACAACAAGCTGTACGGCAACCTGGGGATGCTCGCCTCTGTGAAGGAAACCCACCCCGGCATGCAGATCGCCGTCGGGGGATGCCTGGCCCAGAAGGACCGCGAAACCATCCTGGCGAAGGCACCCTGGGTCGACGCGGTCTTCGGTACCCACAACGTCGGTGCACTTCCCGCTCTCCTGGAGCGGGCACGCCACAACAATGAGGCGCAGCTGGAGATCCTCGAATCCCTGGACGTTTTCCCCTCCACCCTTCCCACCAAGCGCGACGCCGTGTACTCCGGCTGGGTGTCCATCTCTGTCGGGTGCAACAACACCTGCACCTTCTGCATCGTGCCGGCACTGCGTGGCAAGGAGCGCGACCGGAGGCCAGGGGACATTCTCGCTGAGATCGAAGCGCTGGTCGCCGACGGGGCCATCGAGGTAACGCTGCTCGGCCAGAACGTGAACTCCTACGGCGTAGAGTTCGGCGACCGGGGGGCCTTCGCAAAACTACTCCGCGCGTGCGGCAGCATCGAGGGCCTCGAACGGGTCAGGTTCACCAGCCCCCACCCGGCGGCGTTCACCGACGATGTCATCGACGCGATGGCTGAAACGCCCAACGTGATGCCCCAGCTGCACATGCCCCTGCAATCCGGCTCCGACAGCGTCCTGAAGGCCATGCGCCGTTCCTACCGGTCCACCAAGTTTCTGGGCATCCTGGACCGGGTACGGGAAAAGATTCCGCACGCCTCAATCTCCACGGACATTATTGTGGGGTTCCCCGGCGAAACGGAGGAGGACTTCCAGGGCACGCTCGACGTCGTCGAGAAGTCCCGTTTCGCGACCGCCTTCACCTTCCAGTACTCCAAGCGTCCGGGCACTCCCGCCGCCGACCTGCCCGGGCAGATTCCCAAGGCCGTGGTGCAGGAACGGTTCGAGCGGCTCACCGCGTTGCAGGACCGCATCGCCGCCGAGGAGAACGCGATGCAGCTGGGGCGCAGCGTCGAGCTGATGGTGACAGCCCAGCAGGGCCGCAAAGCCAGCGAGACCCACCGCCTGTCCGGGCGCGCCCGCGACCAACGACTGGTCCACTTCTCGGTACCCGACGGCGTCACGCCTCCCCGGCCGGGCGACCTGGTCACAGTCACCGTCACCGAGGCGGCAGCATTCCACCTGGTCGCCGACCCGGCGACCGCGGCAGACATCCAGATCAGGCGGTCACGGGCCGGCGATGCGTGGGATAGGTCACAGGCCGACTCCTGCGGTGCGCCCACTCCCGGCACGACCTCGCCAGGTGCCGCAGTATCGCTGGGAATGCCCACGCTCCCCGTCCGCGGCGCCTAGCGTTGCCAACCACCGAGCCCACCGGTCCGCCCCTGGTCGCCGTCGTCGGTCCCACCGGGTCCGGCAAGTCCTCGATCGGCATCGATCTGGCCCGCAGGTTCGACGGTGAGATCATCAACGCGGACTCCATGCAGTTCTACCGCGGCATGGATATTGGCACCGCCAAGGTGACCCTTGAGGAACGGCTCGGGGTCCCGCACCATCTGCTCGACACGCTCGACGTGCGGGATGAGGCAAGCGTGGCCGCGTACCAGGAGCAGGCGCGGGCGGCGGTCGACGACATCCGCGGGCGCGGCCGGATGCCGATCCTGGTCGGCGGATCCGGTCTCTACCTCCGGGCGGCCCTGGACGTCCTGGAGTTTCCGGGCACGGATGCAGCCATCCGCACCCGGTTGGAGGATGAGCTTGCCCGCGCGGGAGCCGACCCCCTGCGCGAGCGGCTGGCCGACGTCGACCCGGTGTCCGCGGGGCGGGACCTCGACCCACGGCGCCTGATCCGCGCACTCGAAGTCCATGAGGTCACCGGCCGACCGTTCAGCTCCTTCATGCCGCAACGCCGGTACCACCAGCCGGCACTGCAGATCGGCCTGCAGGTTGACCGGGCTCTGTTGCGGGAACGGCTCGCCACCAGGGTCCACACCATGGTGGACAACGGATTACTCGACGAAGTCGCCACCCTCGACAGCCAGGGCCTGCGCACCGGCCGCACCGCGTCACGGGCCCTCGGCTACGCCCAGTTCCTGCGCGTCCTTGACGGGGAGTGGACCGCAGACGAGGCAGCCAGTGACACCATCGACGCCACCCGTCGCTTCGCCCGCCGACAGCTCACCTGGTTCCGGGCCGACCCGCGCATCACCTGGCTCGATTGGGAGGACCCGCTCCTCGCCACCCGGGCCGCAGATCACATCCGGCACACGTTCGGCCTATCCTAGACAGGTGACTACACGACCCGATGCACTCCTTTCCCCCGCACCCAGCGCCCTCGCGGGGGTGGCCTTCACCAAGGGGCACGGCACCGGCAACGACTTCATCCTGGTCACTGATCCCGACGGTGAATTACAGATCCGTCCCGACGACGTCGTCGCCGTCTGTGACCGGCACCGCGGGATCGGCGCCGACGGGCTGATCCGGGCCATCAGGTCCCACCATCTGCCCGAGGGACGCGCGCTGCTCCAAAGCGACCCGTCCGCCGAATGGTTCATGGACTACCGCAATGCGGACGGTTCGCTCTCCGAGATGTGCGGCAACGGCGTCCGGGTGTTCGTCCATCTGCTGGTCTCCACCGGGCTCCTCACCCTCGCCGAGGGTGCGACGGCGTCCATTGCCACCCGCGGTGGCATCAAAGTGGTGGAGCGTTCCGCCGACGGCTACTCGGTGGACATGGGCCCCTGGGAGTTTATCTTCCCGGGGGAGGCGGCCTCCAGGGCCACCGATTCGCTGGTGGAGACTGACGGGCTGGAGGTGCCGCGGCCGGCCCTGTCCATCAGCATGGGCAACCCTCACACGGTGGTCGCACTCGCCGAACCCTCCGAACTGGATGCCGCGCGCCTGTTCACGCCCCCACTCGTCGAGCCAGCCCCCGTTGAGGGGACCAACGTCGAGTATGTGGTGCCCCACGACCCGCTCGTTCACGACGGCGTCGGACGCGTCCGGATGCGGGTCCACGAGCGGGGCGTGGGGGAGACCCTGTCCTGTGGGACCGGGGCGTGCGCCGCAGCGGCAGCCACCCGGTTCTGGGCCGGTGCAGGGGCCCCTCTCGCCTGGAGCGTCGAAGTGCCGGGCGGCGTCGTCGGGGTCCGTTTCCATGCGGGACCCGAGGGACGCGAACACGTGAGCCTTAGCGGGCCGGCCGTCCTGGTGGCAACCGGGACGTTCCTCTAGGCCGGTCTAAGCCGGCCGGTTATCTCAGGAACTGAGCCGCTCCACCTGGATGATCCTGAAGGACTTCGAGGAGGCAGTCCTCGACACCTCGTACCCAACTCCCAGCTGATCGCCCAGCCACTTCTGCAGGGAATCCGCGCCGAGGTTCTTCTGCACCACGAGGAAAGCCGACCCGCCCGTGGAGAGCCGGGGGAGCCACTTCAGCAGCAGCGCATGCAACTCGTCCTTGCCTACCCGGATCGGTGGGTTTGACCAGATCGTGTCGAAGGTGGCACCGGCGTCCACCTCTTCGGGGCGTTGGGCGACGACGTTGCGCAGCCCCAGCAGTTTCGCGTTCTCGGCAGTGAGCGCCAGGGCGCGTTCGTTCACATCGACGGCAACCACCTCGGCGTCGGGCGCCTTCAGAGCAAGGGTCAGCGCCAGTGGCCCCCAGCCACAGCCAATGTCCAGCATGCGGGTGCCCTCGGGGTCGGGCGCCTCAGCCAGGAGAATGCGGGTGCCCTTATCGAGGCCGTCCGCGCTGAAAATGCCTGACGAGGTCACCAGGGTGCGCTCCACTCCGGCCAGGACCGTGCGGAGCGGCTTTCGGATTTCCGGGCCGGACGGCTGGGCGCTGAAGTAGTGGGAATCCATAACAAACCAGCGTAGTCGAGCACCCGGCCCTTTCACGTATGACGTAACCAACGGGACCGATGGGCGACCCCAGGGGCTCAGCCTCCCCACCAGCCGACGCCCTGGGCGTCGTAGACGAGATCCGCTGCGACGGAACCGAGGGGCTCGGCCACATCATAATCCGCCATGTCACGGCCCGCCTCGACCGGGTCGTCGACCGAAAGGGACGACCGGCCCCTGATCAACCCGGCCTGCTGCCCACCGGGGGACAGATAGACGATCGAGATGGTGTCCCCGTCAACCCACGCGTCGTCGACCCGTACCTGCTCCCATTCCGTGGGACCGCCATCCCGCAACCGTTCCAGGCAGGACAGGAGCACGGTCTCCAGCCAGGAGGGCGCTGGCAGGGCGCGAAGCTCCCGGATCAGGGAGTGATGGCGGGCCGAATACATGCCGAGATCCTATCGTTGGCAGCCCGGGACCACGGCAACCCGGCGGGCCGGTGGAACAAATGACCGATTGCGCGCTCAGTGAATTGCCTCACCCGATCCGCGGGTGGGCGACTACCATTGAAGGACACCACTTTAGGGAGCGTATGTCCACGAGTAACGGGGGACCGGCCACGCCGGAACCGGAGATTGGCCCAGCCGAGATCCAGGCAGTCATCGACAGGATCCTGGCGAAAGACGAAGCAGCGTCCGCGAAGGCAGCGGGCAACCGATTCGCCAGCGCCGCGACAGGGCAGGATCATGAGCGGTCGTCCTACGACGGCGATCAGCAGGATCTTGAGGAGCGTCGCGCACTGCGGCGCGTCGCGGGACTGTCCACCGAGCTGGAAGACGTCACCGAGGTCGAATACCGGCAGCTCCGCCTGGAGCGTGTGGTGTTGGCTGGACTGTGGAGCGAAGGCACCGCTGAGGATGCCGAAAACTCGTTGCGGGAACTGTCAGCCCTAGCGGCCACCGCCGGCTCCGAGGTGCTCGACGGGATCGTCCAGCGCCGTCTCAAGCCGGACCCCGGCACCTTCCTCGGCTCGGGCAAGGCCCAGGAGCTCAAGGATATCGTGGTGGCTACCGGTGCAGACACGGTGATCGTCGACAGCGAGCTTTCGCCCTCCCAGCGCCGCGGTCTGGAGGACATCGTCAAGGTCAAGGTCATCGACCGGACCGCCCTCATCCTGGACATCTTTGCGCAGCATGCCAAGTCCCGCGAGGGCAAGGCCCAGGTGGAACTCGCCCAGCTCGAGTATCTGTTGCCACGGCTGCGTGGCTGGGGCGACTCGATGTCCCGGCAGGCTGGTGGCCAGGTGGGTGGCGCCGGTGCGGGTATGGGTTCCCGTGGCCCCGGTGAAACGAAAATCGAACTGGACCGTCGGAAGATCCGTACCCGGATGGCGAAGCTGCGTCGGGAAATCAGCGGCATGTTGCCGGCCCGGGAAACGAAGCGCGCGAACCGCCGTCGCAATGAGATTCCGTCGGTCGCGATCGCCGGTTACACCAACGCAGGCAAGTCCTCGCTGCTGAACCGCCTGACCGACGCCGGGGTGCTCGTGGAGAACGCCCTGTTCGCCACCCTCGATCCCACGGTTCGGAAGGCGGAAACCGCCGACGGACTCGGCTACACCCTGGCCGACACGGTCGGGTTCGTCAGGTCGCTGCCGACCCAGCTGGTCGAAGCGTTCCGGTCCACGCTGGAGGAGATCGCCGATTCCGACCTGATCCTGCACGTCGTGGATGTCTCCCACCCGGACCCGGAGGGCCAGATCGCCGCCGTCCGCGAGGTCCTCGCCGAGGTCGACGCCCGCAAGGTCCCCGAGATCATCGTCCTGAACAAGGCCGACGCCGCAGATCCGTTTGTGATCGAGCGCCTGCGTCAGCGCGAACCACGGCACGTGGTGGTCTCGGCCCGCACCGGGCAGGGCATCCCCGAGCTCCTGGAAGCCATCAGTGCCGCCATTCCCCGCCCCAGTGTGAAGCTGACCCTTCTGGTGCCCTATGAGCGCGGCGACGTCGTGAGCCGCCTGCACCAGTCCGACGCCGAGATCCTCAATCTCGAGCACATGGAGTCGGGAACCCGGCTCGACGTGATGGTGCGCGAGGGTCTCGCCGCTGACCTGGAGGAATTCCGCCAGCATGCCTGAGAGCGGTGCCACCGGGCCGCTGGAACTCCTCGATGCCGCAGTCGAAGCCATGGGTGGTGAGAACCGCACCGGCCAGCACGAGATGACGCAGCGGGTCGCCGAGGCGCTCAATTCCGGCGACCACCTGCTGGTCCAGGCGGGAACGGGTACCGGCAAGTCTCTGGCCTACCTCATTCCGCTGATCTCCCACGCCCTGGCCCACGACAAGCCAGCAATCGTGTCGACGGCGACCCTCGCCCTCCAGGCTCAGATAGTCGGCCGGGATGTGCCCCGGCTCCTGAAGGCGTTGAACGGCAAACTGCCGCGCCCGGTGGACGTTGTCCTCCTCAAGGGCCGCGGGAACTACGTCTGCAAGCACAAGACCGGCGGCGGCTTCCCTGAGGAAGGGGCCCCCGACGCGCTCTTCAGCCTCGGTGAGGACACCGCTGCACCCCACCCGGCGGCAGGCCCGGCCACACCGCTGGGCCGCGAGGTGGTCCGGCTCCGGGAATGGGCGGAGGACACTGAGACGGGTGACCGCGACGAACTTACCCCTGGCGTCAGCGAGCAGGCCTGGCGTCAGGTGTCGGTGAGCAGCATGGAGTGTCTGGGAGCCCAGAAATGCCCTGTTGCAGCTGAATGTTTCAGCGAGCGGGCCCGGGCGAAGGCGGGGGACGCCGACATCGTCATTACCAACCACGCCATGCTGGCCATCAGCGCGTTCGAAGGGCTGGCCGTCCTGCCCGAGTACGACGTGGTGGTCATTGATGAGGCACACGAACTGCATGACAGGGTCACGGGCGCGGTCTCCGGGCAGCTTTCGACCGGCATGATCTCCGCCGCTGCCTCAGCGGCGCGCCGACACCTGTCAGTGAGCGCTGAACCCCTGGATTCAGCGAACCGCTTCTTCGAGTCGACGGTCGAGGGCATCCCTTCCGGCCTGATGGCTGCAGGCCTCACCGAGGACCAGGAATCCGCCATCACGCAGGTCCGTGAGGCCTGCCGCGCGGTGCTCTCGGATGCGAAGGGGGATGGCCCAACCCCGGCGGACGGTGGCCGGCAGATGGCCAAGTCCCATGTCATGGCGGTCTTTGAACTGTGTGAACGACTGCTCACCGCGACCCCCGCTGGGGAAGTGCTGTGGGCGTCACGGCCCAGCACCTTCTCTCCGGGTACCGGGTATTCGCAGCCTGACGACACTGCGCCCGCCACGATCAACATTGCGCCGCTCTCCGTCGCAGGGAAATTGCGGGAGGGGCTCTTCGCCGACCACACGGTGGTGCTGACGTCGGCGACCCTCGCCATCGGTTCCGAGTTCGGACCGGTCGCCGGTTCGCTGGGGCTTGCCGGGGCGTCTGCGCCCTCCTGGACCGGGGTCGACGTCGGCAGTCCGTTCGACTACCCGAAGCAGGGCGTGCTCTACGTGGCGAAGGATCTGCCCAAGCCTGAGCGTGGCACCTCGCCGGCCCAACTCGATGAGCTGGAGGTGCTTCTCAAGGCCTCCCGGGGTGGGGCACTCGGGTTGTTCTCGTCCCGCCGCGCCGCGGAAGAAGCGGCAGAGGCGCTGCGACCCCGGGTCGACTTCGACATCCTGTGCCAGGGCGACTCCTCGATGTCCGCCCTGGTCAAGCAGTTTTCCGATGAGCCGGACACCTGCCTGTTCGGCACCATGTCGTTGTGGCAGGGAGTGGACGTGCCCGGCAGGTCCTGCCGACTCGTGACCATCGACCGGATTCCGTTCCCCCGGCCCGACGACCCCCTGATGACAGCCCGGACGAGGGCGGTGGCCAAGGCTGGCGGCAACGGCTTCATGAGCGTTTCCGCGACGCATGCGGCTGTCCGGCTCGCCCAGGGCGCCGGACGGCTGATCCGCGCGACCGAAGACAAGGGGGTGGTGGCGATCCTGGACTCCAGGCTGGCCAACGCACGGTACGGCTCGTTCCTACGTGCCGCACTTCCCCCGTTCTGGTCCACCACCGATCGCGCGACGGCGCTAGGGGTCCTGGAGCGTCTGGCTGGCGAGCCCCGCTAGAGGGCGCGCATCACCGAGACGACCTTGCCCATAATGGTGGCCTGATCGCCGAGGATCGGCTCGTACTGGGTGTTCTGCGGCAGGAGCCAGGTGTGGCCGTCACGCTGGCGGAACGTTTTCACCGTCGCCTCGTCGTCCAGCAGTGCTGCCACGATGTCACCGTTCTGGGCTTCCTGCTGCCGACGGACCACCACCCAGTCGCCGTCGCAGATCGCCGCGTCGATCATTGAGTCCCCATAAACGCGAAGCATGAACAGGTCGCCGTGGCCCACCAGCTGCCGCGGCAGCGGCATGACGTCCTCGACCACTTGGTCCGCGAGGACGGGCCCACCAGCAGCAATCCGGCCGACCATGGGAACCATTGCAGCGTCAATGGCACCGCCGATCTCGGTTGGAGCTCCCGCAGCGGTCCCAGCGGCGGCGCCCTTCTGGTCGTGATCAAGGGTGAGGGGCAGCAGGATCTCCATCGCGCGGGGCCGCTTCGGATCCCGCCTTAGGTACCCCATCCTTTCCAGCTGCGAGAGCTGGTGGGTGACGCTTGACAGGCTCGCCAGCCCCACCGTGTCTCCGATCTCGCGCATGGACGGGGGATAGCCGTTGGTGCCGATCGCCCGCTGGATGGTCTCCAGGATTTTCTTCTGCCGGACGGTCATTCCCTTGGGCACCTGCCGACCCCGGGGGCGGCCACGGGCGGGGAGGGCCGTGGGAGCCAGGTCGGAGGTCTGTTCATCCAGTGGTCCGTCGGACTCTTTCACGGTCGCTGTCCCTTCGATAAGAATCCAGGTGACCCGGCGGATCCTGATGTTTTCAGGGGCCGAGCTTATTTTGTCAGTGGCGGATGATGTGCTGATTTCTGCTGGAACCAAACCATCATCCTTGCCCTAACGGTATGGGAGTTAGGACACGTTTTCAAACATTTGTTCGATCGTGTCTCGACAAAGTTCGTCAATGAGTGCTAAAAATAAACAAGCAGTAATTCGAAGATAAGTTCGAACAAAACGGGTTCACCCGGTTTTACAGTCGAACAGGATCCCCGGCCCGTTGGCCGGGCCCGGCCGCAGCGCCGGGATCGAATGGACTGATTCGAGTACAGAGAGGTGTATCCATGTCTGTCATCACCACACACCAAGATTCCCCCGCCCGTGACACCAGCCGCGCAAAACTGCGGCTCACCCGCCGCGGCAGGCTCCTGTTGGTCGGCCTGCCGATCGTGCTGCTGGCATCAGCCGCCCTCATGTTGTCCGGCTTCTTCAACTCCCCGGCGAAGGCCTCCAGCGAACACGGTGAATTCACCCAGACCGTCAGCGTGAGCGTAGCCTCCGGCGAAACCATCTGGCACCTGGCCACCGAGTTTGCTCCCGAGCGGGACCCACGCGACGTCGTGGCCGAGATCGTCGAACTGAACAGCCTCAGCACCTCGGTACTGCAGGCTGGGCAGCAGCTGGACATCCCGTCCGGACGGTGACCCGCAGCACCCTCGCAGAAGCACCCTCGCAGCGCAATTCACTGCCGGCCCGTCAGGTCACTGCCGGCCCGTCAATATAGCCAACCCGGTCCGCCAGCTTTCGGCCGCCGACGCGGTGCGCCAACGGTTGTGCGCTTACCTGCCAACATGGACTTGCCTGTCAGCGTGGCCTTGCAGGTGGTAGCGCGGACTTGCAGGTGGCCCGATTCTGTACTGGCGGGCTCCGCGCTTAACCTTGAGAGGTGAGCGAACAGTTTGAGCGGTTGAGCCGATTGCCCCTACGCGACGATCTCCGGGGGAAGCACCCTTACGGTGCCCCCCAGCTGGACGTCCCGATCCTCCTGAATGTCAACGAGAACACCTACGGGGTCCCGGACGAGGTGCGGGAGGCAATCATCGCTGCGATCAGCCATGAGGTCGGCGGCCTGAACCGGTACCCGGACCGGGAGTTCACCGAGCTCCGCACCAACCTGGCCCGGTACCTGGGCCACGGGCTGACTCCGGACAACCTCTGGGCGGCGAACGGGTCCAATGAGGTGCTGCAGCACCTTCTGCAGGCTTTCGGGGGGCCGGGTCGGTCCGCGATTGGCTTCCCGCCGACCTACTCCATGTATCCGCTCCTTGCCAGCAGCACCGGCACCCGGTACATCGCCGGGGAAGGAAACGGGCAGTTTGATCTCAGTGCCGGCGATGCTGCCCGCCAGGTACAGCAGTCCGGGGCAAACATCGTTTTCCTTTGCTCGCCCAACAATCCCACCGGTTCCGCCCTTGGGCTGGACGTCGTGGAAGCCGTTTATGAGGCCAGCGAGGACGCCCAGGCGATCGTGATCGTCGATGAAGCCTACGCAGAGTTTGCCCACACCGGCACCGTCAGCGCCCTGACCCTACTGGAGGGCCGCGAGCGCCTCGTGGTGTCCCGCACCATGAGCAAGGCCTTTGCCATGGCCGGAACCCGTCTCGGTTATCTGGCGTCCGCACCCGAGGTTACTGATGCGCTGCGGCTGGTCCGCCTGCCATATCACCTCTCGGCAGTGACGCAGGCGACCGCCAACGCCGCCCTGACCCACTCCGGGAAGCTGCTTGCCAATGTGGAAAACATCAAGGCGCAGCGGGACCGGATCGTCGAGAGCCTGCGGGGTCTGGGACTGTCACCGGTCCCGTCGGACGCCAACTTCGTCCTCTTCGGAGGTCTTGAGGATCCACAACGCATCTGGCAGGGCCTGCTCGACGCGGGCGTCCTGATCCGTGACGTTGGCATCCCCGGCCATCTGAGGGTCACGGCCGGTACCGAGACCGAAACCACAGTGTTCCTTGACACTCTGGGATCGTTGCTGGGCAGGACCGTCTCCTAGACTGGTAGGAGACCGTGCCCAGCGGCATCGCGCGTTGGCGACACGAACCACCGCATCACCCAGCACCCATCCGCTATGCACCAAGCGAAACGAACCAACCGAAGGACAGTCATGAGCGTGGAAACCACCGTCGGACGCACTGCGAGCCGGGAGCGGGCCACCAGCGAATCATCGGTCTTCGTCCAGGTGGATCTGGACGGCACAGGCCGAGCGGAGATCAGCACCTCGGTGCCGTTCTACGACCACATGCTGACAGCCCTGGCGAAGCACTCCCTGATCGACCTGACGGTCCGTGCCACTGGCGATACCCACATTGACGTCCACCACACCGTCGAGGACGTAGCCATCACCCTCGGCGAAGTGCTCCGGGAGGCCCTGGGCAGCAAGGCCGGGATCCGCCGGTTCGGCGAAGCGACGGTTCCCCTTGATGAGGCGCTGGCCAACGCGGTCGTCGACATCTCAGGCAGGCCCTATCTGGTGCACACCGGCGAACCCGCAGGCCAGGAGTACCACCTGATCGGTGGACACTTCACCGGCTCGCTGACCCGCCACGTCTTCGAGGCCATCACCCTGCACGCCCAGATCTGCTTGCACATGACCGTTCTTGGCGGGAGGGACCCGCACCACATCGTTGAGGCCCAGTTCAAGGCATTTGCCCGCGCCCTCAGGGCTGCGGTGGAGCCTGACCCACGGGTGGAGGGCATTCCGTCTACCAAGGGGGCGCTATGAGTGCCCCACGTGTCACCGTCCTGGACTACGGTTCCGGGAACATCCGATCGGCGGTCCGTGCCCTTGAGCACGTCGGGGCCGACGTCACGCTCAGCGCCAAGCCCGACGACGTGCTCAACGCCGACGGACTGGTCGTGCCCGGCGTCGGGGCCTTCGCGACGGTGATGAAGGGGCTCAAGGACGTCGATGCCCTCCGGATGATCGGTCGACGGGTCGCCGGCGGTCGCCCGGTCCTGGGGATCTGCGTCGGACTGCAGATCCTCTTCGACGAGGGCGTCGAACACGGTGTCCGCTCCGCAGGCATGGGTGAATGGCCTGGAACCGTCGAGCGGCTCCAGGCCGACGTCGTCCCCCACATGGGCTGGAATACCGTCAAGGCACCTGTCGGGTCCCGCCTCTTTGAGGGGATCGACAACGAACGGTTCTATTTCGTGCACTCCTATGGGGTGCAGCAGTGGAAGTTTGACGTCACCCAGCCGGCCATGAAGCCGCCGCTGGTGACCTGGGCAGACCATGGTGGACCGTTCATTGCGGCCGTCGAAAACGGTCCGCTGAGCGCCACCCAGTTCCACCCCGAAAAGTCGGGTGACGCTGGGGCGGCCCTGCTGTCGAACTGGACAGCAGGGCTCCGTTAGCCATGTGGAGCATAGTGCTGATGGGACTTGCTGGCCTGCTGATCGGTGGGGCCATCTCCTTCCGGGCGCAGGAATTGCCCAAGTTCCTGATCATCAGCTTCTGGGTGCTTGCCGGAATGGCCCTGCTCGGCGCCTACCTGCTGACCCTCACCGACATCTGATCCTGAAGACATCCGACAGCTACGAAAGAGTCCCAACACCTGATGAGCCCCTTTACCGAATCACCCATTCTTGAACTGCTGCCAGCTGTTGACGTCGTCGATGGTCAGGCAGTCCGCCTGGTCCAGGGCGAGGCGGGCAGTGAAACTGGCTACGGCGACGCCCTCGAAGCAGCCCTCGCCTGGCAGCACGATGGTGCCGAGTGGGTCCACCTGGTGGACCTGGATGCCGCGTTTGGCCGGGGATCCAACCGGGACCTGCTGGGCCGCGTGGTCGACCAGCTCGACATCAAAGTCGAGCTCTCCGGCGGCATTCGCGACGACGCCAGCCTTGACGCGGCACTTGAGCTCGGTGCGCACCGGGTGAACCTTGGCACTGCGGCGCTTGAAGATCCCGAATGGACCGCTTCCGCCATCGCCCGCTACGGCGACAAGATTGCCGTCGGCCTGGACGTGCGCGGCACCACCCTCGCAGCCCGCGGCTGGACCCAGGAGGGCGGGGATCTATGGGAAGTTCTGCAGCGCCTCGAAGACGCCGGCTGCTCCCGGTATGTCGTCACCGATGTGACCAAGGACGGCACGCTCCGCGGACCGAACCTCGAACTCCTTCAGCAGGTACTGGAACGCACCTCGCGGCCGGTCGTGGCGTCCGGTGGCATCTCCAGCCTGGAAGACCTCGCGGCGCTGCGCCAGCTGGTCCCGCAGGGGCTGGAAGGGGCGATTGTCGGGAAGGCGCTGTATGCGGGGGCTTTCACCCTGCCCCAGGCGCTAGACATCGCCGGCCACCCGGCGCCGCGCGTGTGAGCGAACGGCACCTCCCGGCGCACATTGCCGCCGCCCTTGCCGGCAATACCGCCGACTCGGCCGGGCAGGCCTGGGAAGGCCGTGACCTGAGTGGCGACGGCAACCCGCTGCACAACTTCGACGACGACGACGGCGCCGCCCCACCCGCCTACACCGCGGCAGTCAACCGGCTGTTGACCGGAGACGGTGATGAGGCGGCGGTGCTCGCTGCGCTGGCCGGAGTCCGTGTCTTCGTGCCAGTGGTCGCCCAACTGGTGGCTGGGGGAGACCCCGCACATGGTGGGGACAAGGAAGCCGACATGGCCCTGGTGACCCTGAAGGCACCTGATGGCCGAAGTGCCCTGCCGGTGTTCAGCTCCACCGCAGCGCTCACCGCATGGCACCCGGAGGCCAGGCCGGTGGCGGTCTATGCCCCCCGCGCGGCACTCTCGGCGGTGGCTGACAACTCGGAACTGCTGGTCATTGATCCCGGAGCGCATTTCACCTTCGTGGTCCGCCGGCCGGCCCTCTGGGCACTGGCCCAACAGATTCCCTGGGAGCCCGCCTACAGGGATCCGCGGATTGCCGAACTGGTGGCCCTGGCTACCGGCGAGGAACCGGCCATCCTGCGGGCGGCAGTGGGCCCTGGCAGCGGGGTTCGGGCCCGGGCGGCAGACGGTACACTGGCATCCGGCGGCGGCCCGGGGCCAGAGGTGCGACTCCAGATCACCCTTCGTGACGGACTGGCCGAAGACGCCGTCCGCACAGTGGTCCAGCGGCTTCAGGACAACCTGCGCGGCAATACAGAATTTGTGGAACGGGTCGACTCACTTGAGGTGGTGCTGACCCGCTGAGAACGTGCGGGCGGACCCGCAGAAGAGGGAACACAGTGAACTTTGCCCTCTACCGGGAGCTCCTTCGCATCGTCCCGGTGCGGCGCCTGCTCATCGTGGGGATGATCGCCCGGTTCCCGCATTCAGCGGCGGGCGTCCTGCTGACCCTGCACGTGGTGCAGACCCTCGATCGCGGCTACGCCGAGGCTGGCGCCGTCGCCGCCTTGCTGACGATTGGGATCGCCGTTGGTGCGCCCTGGCGGGGCCGCCGGGTCGACAGTGCGGGGCTCCGAAAGGCCCTGATCCCCTCGGTCATCGCCGAGGCGGTGATCTGGTCGGTTGCTCCCCAACTGTCTTACGAATGGCTGCTCCTCGCCGCACTGGTTGGCGGCCTGTTCACCCTGCCCGCGTTCTCGGTGGTCAGGCAGTCCCTCGGCGTCATGGTCACCGGCGAGAAGCGGCGTACCGCGTTCACCCTCGACGCCATCGGCACCGAAATGATCTTCATGGTGGGCCCGGCGCTGGGCGTGATCCTGGCAACCCAGGTCTCCACGGTGCTGGGACTTACCCTCGTGGGACTGGCCACCGCCGGGGCCGGCCTGTTCCTGATGTGGTTCAACCCGCCGACCCGTACCGAGCAGCTTGGCGCCTCCGCGGCCGCGCCTACCGAGGCCGAAGACGAGGCTGCCGCCGTCGGGGCGCTGGTCGCTGCGGCCCCGGCCCATGTCACTGAGGCGTCGGCTGAACTTCATCCGGGTAGACGTACCGCCGCCGGGCCAGCGGCTTTGAAGGACCGGATGGCCGGGAGCTTCGGCTGGCTCTCAGTTGCCGTTGCGGTGGTCCTGGTGGTCGCCGCCGGAGCAGGACTGGTGTTGGCCGGGACCGAGGTCGGGATTGTGGCAGCGCTCGAGGAAACCGGGCGAGAGGGCGAACTCGGGCTGGTCTTCGCCGCCTGGTGCGCAGCATCGGTGGTCGGTGGGCTGGTCTACGGAGCGCTGCGCCGGCCAGTGTCACCCCTGGTGCTGTTGCTGCTCATGGGGCTGTTCACCATTCCGATGGGGTTCGCAGAAAACACCCTGGCACTGTGTCTCCTGTCGATCCTGCCCGGTTTCCTGTGCGCACCGGTGCTATCCGCCGCATCGGAACGGGTGGCAGACCTGGTGGTCGAGGAACGCCGTGGGGAGGCGATGGGCTGGTACGGCTCGGCGCTCACCTCAGGTGTGGCGCTCGGGGCGCCGCTGGCGGGTATCACCATTGACACGGTGGGACCCTCCGCCGCGTTCACCACCGTGGGGTCAGTCGCGGTCACCATCTGTGTCCTCGGCCTCGGCGCCCAGCAGGTACGACGCCGACGTGCTGCGTGAGAGCTAGTTGACGGCCCCGGTGAACTTCTCCCCGGGTCCCTTCCCGGGGGCGTCCTGGATGACCGAAGCCTCACGGAACGCCAGCTGGAGCGACCGCAGGCCGTCGCGCAGCGGGCCGGCGTGCTGGCCGCCAATCTCTGGTGCGGCCGCGGTGACAAACCCGGCGAGGGCGGTGATGATTTTCCGGGCCTCGTCCAGATCCTTGAGCTCCTCCGCGTCGTCGCCTTCGGCCAGGCCGCACTTCACCGCGGCGGCACTCATCAGGTGCAGGGCGCTGGTCATGATCAATTCGACGGCGCTTACCTCGGCAATGTCGCGCCGGACCTGGCGGCCGTCGTCGTCCGTTGGCTGCCCGGCAGCGCTCGGCTGCGTTGGTTCGCTGGCTGCGCTGGCGGAATCGCCGTTGTCGGCGGGGGACTGGAAGACATTGCGGGCGCTGTCTGGATTACTGGCGGGGGTGCTCATGCTGGTAAGCTTGTCACAGACCGACTGGAGGTCGCTATTTCCTGCGCCCGCACGGGGCATGAAAAAGATCACTTCCAGTTTGCAAGCGGAGTCCTCTCCCACCCGCGATTGCCAGGTGTTTCGTTTCGAAGCATGGTGGCAGCCGGGTAATAGGTCGGTGCGTACGGCGCGGGATTGCTTTCCTGTCAGTACGGCCCCACTGTAGTGGGCTCACCGATCATCGAGGCCTCTGATTGCACTGCAATCGGGGGCCTTCTTCTGTTGCGGTGGGTAACACTTCATAAGATTTCAGGAGCAACACATTAGCGAGCCAAGAATCAATGATCGTATCCGCGTCCCTGAGGTGCGGTTGGTAGGACCTGCGGGCGAACAGGTAGGCATCGTCCGTATTGAGGATGCTCTCCGTCTTGCCTCCGAGTCAGACCTTGATCTTGTTGAGGTTGCACCGCAGGCCAAGCCTCCGGTTGCCAAGCTGATGGATTTTGGCAAGTACAAGTACGAAGCCGCCGTCAAGGCTCGTGAGGCGCGCAAGAACCAGACGAATACCGTTCTCAAGGAGATCCGGTTCCGCCTGAAGATTGACACCCACGACTACGAGACCAAGCGCGGACATGCAATGCGTTTCCTGGGCGCCGGTGACAAGGTCAAGGCCATGATCCAGTTCCGTGGACGTGAGCAGCAGCGCCCCGAGATGGGTATCCGCCTGCTGCAGAAGTTCGCGGAAGACGTTGCCGAGGTGGGCATCGTGGAGTCGACTCCGCGAATCGACGGCCGCAACATGGTGATGGTCATCGGTCCGGTCAAGAACAAGGCCGAAGCGAAGGCTGAGGCTCGACGCGCCACCCAGCGTGCCGACGCCAAGGCAGCGAACGAGGCTGTGAAGGCTGGTACGGAGAAGGTTGACACCACTCCGGACAAGGCGCCAATGACGCAGAGCCTCGCCGACCTGCTTCCTGACGGCTATTCGACGACGGCCTCGCAGGAGGCTGCAGAAGAAGCAGCAGCGCAGAAAGTGATCGACGCCGAGGTTGCAGCGAAGGAAGCCGCAGCCCAGGAGATCGTCGATCGCGAGAAGGCGGTCCAGGACAAGGCGGACAAGGAAGCTGCAGCAGCCGAGGCCGCGAAGGCGGCGAAGGCTGCTGAGAAGGCTGCCGCCGACGCACCCAAAGCCCCGGCCAAGCCCAAGACAGCAGAGAAGCCAGCGCCGGCCGCCAAGCCTGCCGCGGCGCCGAAGCCGATGGCAACCCCGAAGCCAATGGCGATGCCCAAGCCAGCAACACCAAAGCCTGCCAGCAAGGCTGCTCCCCGGAGCACGCCGAGCCGGCCTAAGCCAGGAACCTCCGACTAGGGATCCAGATCCCCGGAGCCACCCGGCGCCCTAATAAACCCGCAGGCACCCCCGCGGGTGCCGTACGAACCGCCCGCAGTCGCGGGCGGAAACCAAAGGAGATCGGTTCTCATGCCGAAGATGAAGACCCACAGCGGTGTCAAAAAGCGTTTCAAGCTGACCGGAAGCGGCAAGCTCAAGCGCCAGCAGGCCAACCGCCGTCACTACCTGGAGCACAAGCCCTCCACCCTGACCCGCCGTCTCGGCAGCGACAAGATCGTCTCGAAGGCCGACACCAAGGTCATCAAAAAGATGCTGGGCATCTAACTCACCAACCAACTTAACCGGGACAGGCCCAGTGCACTGCTGTTTGCAGGACAGGGCAACACCAAGATGTTCCGGTAGATCTACTGAAGGAGTACGCACGTGGCACGTGTGAAGCGGGCGGTAAACGCCCATAAAAAGCGTCGGGTTATTCTCGAGCGGGCGAAGGGTTACCGGGGGCAGCGTTCACGCCTATACCGTAAGGCCAAAGAGCAGCTCCTGCACTCGTTTGTCTACAGCTACGGCGACCGCCGCAAGCGCAAGGGCGATTTCCGTCGCCTCTGGATCCAGCGCATCAACGCTGCGTCCCGCGCCAACGGCCTGACCTACAACCGTCTGATCCAGGGCCTGAAGGCCGCTGAGATCCAGGTTGACCGCCGGATGCTGGCCGAGCTTGCAGTTTCCGACGCCAATGCGTTCGCCGCACTGGTGCAGATTGCCAAGGATTCGCTGCCTGCCGACACTTCGGCACCCGCTGGCGCCGAGGCCTCATCGGCCAAGGCACCAAAGAAGGCACCCGCCAAGGCATAGCCTGACGGCTTGGGCATAACGCCCCCCAGCTGCCGGGTTGACCGGATTACTGGGAAAACTGAATAACTGAGAACATCAGTACATGACTAACACCGGACGCCCCGCGGCACCGCCCATGACCAACCCCCGAGCTGATCGGGTGAAGGAAGTGGCACGACTCGCGGGGCGTCCGGCCCGCTTAAGGCAGGGCAGGTTTCTCGCTGAAGGGCCGCAGTCCGTCCGCGAGGCGTTGAGCCTGCATTCGGCTCGGCATGCCGCGGGTGAGCCTTCGGTGGTCGAGGAACTGTTCATCACCGAGGAGTGCCTTGAACGGCACGCTGAACTGGGCCTCTTTGAGGGCCAACCCGCGCCCCGGCTGGTCACCGAGGAGGTCCTCGCCGCCATGTCCTCGACCGTGACCCCCCAGGGTGTCATCGCCGTCTGCGCCTTTGTCGACGTGTCCCTGGAAACGGTGCTCGCGACTGAACCACGGCTGATCGCCGTGATGGTTGAGGTCCGCGACCCCGGCAACGCCGGTACGATCCTTCGGGCGGCCGACTCGGCCGGTGCCGACGCGGTGGTGCTGACGTCGTCGTCCGTGGACCTGTACAACCCGAAAGCGGTTCGCTCCACCGTGGGATCGCTGTTCCATCTTCCCGTGGTGATGGGAGCCGATCTGGAACTGGTGCTCTCCTCCCTGAGGGAACACGGGATCACAGTATTGGCGGCCGACGGGTATGGGAACGTGGACCTCGACGTGCTGCAGGAAGGGAGCGCCCGACGCCGGCTGGCGCCTGGCAACGACGGGCAGGGTGCTGACGCGGCACAACTGGAGGCGCGGACGGCATGGCTGTTCGGCAACGAAGCGCAGGGGCTGCCCGACGACGTTTTGCGGGGGGCTGATCACCGGGTGTCGGTGCCCATCTACGGGCGGGCTGAGAGCCTCAACGTCGGCACGGCAGCGACCGTCTGCCTCTACGCGTCGGCCAGGGCGCAGCGCCTCAGCTGACCGACACCGGCTCGGCAGGCTCGGCCGCTGCCGCCCGGGTGCGCCGGTCGATACGGCCGCTGGCCAGCGCGACACCGAGACCAATTGCCGCGAGCACCGCACCGACCAGGGCCGGCGCGGTGTAGCCCCACCCAAGTTCGATGACGACGCCACCGAGGAACGCGCCCAACGCGTTCGCCGTGTTCAGGGCGGCGTGATTCAGGGAGGACGCGAGCGACGGGGCGTCGGGCGAGACATCGAGCAGTCGGACCTGGAGCGATGGGATGAGCATTGCGCCAATCGCGCCTACCAGGAAGACGAAGAGCAATGCCGTCGGTGCCCACTGGACGGCGAAGGAGAACGCCACCAGCGTGAGGGCGATGACGCCCATCACCCAGTAGATGGTGCCCATCACGGAAATGTCCGCCAGGCGGCCGCCAACAATATTTCCGGTCACCATGCCGAGACCGTAGAGGGCGACGACGATCGGCAGCGTTGCCGACGGAAGCCCTGTCACTTCGGTCATGGTGGGGGAAATGTAGGAGTAGACGGCGAAGAAGCCGCCGAAGCCGACGATGCCGATCAGCAGGGTCATCCAGACCTGGAGATGCTTCAACGCGCCAAGTTCGCCCCGGATGGAGGCGCCCTTCTTGACCTGCAGGTGGGGGACGCTCCGCGTGATCATCACGATGGTGAGCACTCCGATTGCTCCCACCAGCAGGAACATGGTGCGCCAGCCGAAGAGCTGGCCCAGCCAGGTGGCGATCGGCACGCCAATCACGTTGGCGATGCTCAGACCCAGCATCACCATCGCGACGGCGTGCGCCCGACGGGTCGGCGCTGAGAGCGAGGCGGCGATCACTGCAGCCAGGCCAAAGTAGGCGCCGTGCGGCAGGCCGGACAGGAAACGGGACAGCAGGAGCCAGCCGTATTCGCTGGCGAAGTAGGACGACAGGTTGCCGACGGTGAAGACGACCATCAGCCCGATGGCCATTCCTTTGCGGGGCAGTCGTGCCCCCAGCGCGGCGAGCAGGGGTGCACCGACGACGACGCCGATCGCGTAGGCAGAGATGACATGTCCGCCCTCGCTGTCGCTGATATTGAGGGCCCCGGTCATCTCCGCGAGGAGGCCCATGATGGCGAACTCGGTGGTGCCGATGCCAAAGCCGCCCATCGCCAGCGCAAGGATGGCAAGGTTCAGCTGCCGGGGGGACAGGGGGGAGGTGCGTCGGGCATCAGACATGGAACTCGATTCGGCGGCATGGGATGAAGAAGGAGGCGAAGTCCTGTAGGGCGCAACGCGTCGACGCCGTTGTCTATTTCAACTCTAGCCTTGCCTGGGCTGGTGCCGCCTTCCCATGTGACGGCAACGGCCCAGGCTGTGCAGCAGACCGAACCTGTCGATGTAAGGAAGATCATGGCTGCTGGCGCGAAGGGTGACCAGCCGAACAACCAGGTCCGGGCACTCTGACGGGGCCGCCCGGCGAACAACTGGACTCGCTGGACGCGCCAGCTACACTCGGTTCGTGCCTGCAGAGAACCTACCGCGCCAGATCGTCGGCGCCGCGATCGTTGATTCCCTCGTCCGCCCCACCCGGCTGCTCGCCGCGCGTCGGACGGCTCCCGAACAGTTCGCCGGGATGTGGGAGTTCCCCGGCGGCAAGGTGGAGGCGGGGGAGTCGGACACCGCTGCCCTCCACCGGGAGTTGCTGGAGGAGCTCGGGGTGACAGTTCTGCTGGGGGCAGAGGTGGTTGGGCCCGTTCCCGGGGGCTGGCCGCTCAACGAGCGCGCCGTGATGCGGGTCTGGCTCGCCGAGGTTGCCACCGGCGAGCCTGTGCCGCTTGAGGATCACGATCTACTGTCATGGGTGCCTCTTGGAGGATCGGACGAACTGGTGAACCTGGCCTGGATCCCGGCGGACCGTCCCATCGTTGACGCTCTGCTGACCCAGGTAAGCGTCCCACACTAGATCTGCGCGCTACTAGAACTGGGCTGCCTTAGAACTGGGCCGTACTAGAACAGTGTTGGCTCTGAGCCTGCTGCACGTGATGGTGGGGAGAGAGCCGTCGGGGAACCCGCCTCACCGTCGTCGGGTGTCCCGGGCTGAAGCTCACGGAAGAATTGCGCGCCAGAGGTGAACCCGTGTCTGGCCCGGTGGTGCCGGATTCTGCCCGACAGCCAGGTCCGGTATTCCTTCGACGCGTAGCTGCCTCCGCGGTAGAGCCGCTGATAGCGGCCTACGAGCTGTGGATGGTTGGCTGCCAGCCAGTCCATGTACCACTCGCGGGCACCAGGACGCAGATGGAGCGCACCCGCCGAGACTCCGCTGGCTCCCGCCGCCGCCAGGGCCCCAAACAGTGCAGCAAGGGCTTCATCGCTATCCGTTAGCCACGGCAGGATCGGCATCGCCAGGACGCCGCAGGGCAGGCCGGCATCACGGAGCCGACTGATCAGCTCCAGCCTGGCCTTGGGAGTAGGTGTTCCTGGCTCCACCGCATGGGCCAGCGCCGGGTCAATGATCGCGAGCGAAATGCCCATCCCTATCTCCACCGAGGACGACGCCTGCTTCAACAGCGGGATGTCCCGGGCCAGCAAGGTCCCCTTCGTGAGGATGGAGAAGGGTGTCCCCGAATCGGCCAGCGCGGTGATGATGTCGGGCATCAACTGGTAACGCCCCTCAGCACGCTGGTAGGGGTCGGTGTTGGTGCCCATCGCCACATGTTCGCGTCGCCACGAGCGGCGAGACACCTCGAGCCGCACCACTTCCCCGGCGTTGGTCTTCACCACGAGCTGGGAATCGAAGTCCAGCCCGGTATCGAGGTTCAGGTAGCTGTGGGTCTTGCGGGCGAAGCAATAGACGCAGGCATGTGAGCAGCCACGGTAGGGGTTGATGGTCCAGTGAAATGGCATGCTGGAGGTGCCCGGAACCTTGTTGAGGACCGACTTCGCCAGCACTTCGTGGAAGGTGATCCCGGCGAAGTCGGGTGTCCTGACTGTCCGTACCAGGCCGCTCAGGGGGAGCAGCGCCTCCTGGGGAACCGGCGCCGTCGTCGTCGTACTCTGCCCAACCCATCGCATAAATACATTAGAACATATCTTCTAATGTATTTGATAGGAGCGTACTTGTATGCTGTGGGTCCAGGGTAAGAAGGGGGTCTGCGCCATGGGCCAGGTGATCGAAGTTGATGGTCTCCGGAAGTCGTTCGGGCGCCGGGAGGTGCTGCATGGCATCGGCTTCGGGGTGGAGCGTGGAGAGGTATTCGGCGTCATCGGCCCCAACGGTGCCGGGAAGACCACCACCATGCGGTGCCTGCTGGACATCATTCGCCCCAGTTCCGGAAACATCAGGATCCTGGGCCAGGACCCCGGCGCAGCCGGACCGAGGCTCCGCCGCCGGATCGGGTACCTGCCGGGGGAGCTGTTCCTTGAGCAGCGGATCACCGGGCGACGGCTCCTGGCGCACTATGCAGCGATCAGCGGCACGGTTCGGCCGGGGCGGGCTGACGAACTCGCGGAACGGTTCAATCTTGACCTGGACCGCCATACCCGGAAGCTTTCCAAGGGCAACAAGCAGAAGCTCGGGCTGGTCCAGGCCTTCATGCATGATCCCGACGTGTTGATTCTGGACGAGCCCACCAGCGGGCTTGATCCGCTGATCCAGCAGGAGTTCCGCTCGCTGCTGCGCGAGGTCCAGCACAACGGTCAGACGGTTTTCCTCAGTTCGCACGTCCTGAGCGAGGTCCAGCAGGCGGCGGACAGGGTGGCCATCCTGCGCGACGGCGACATCGTGCGCATCTCATCGGTCGCCGACCTGCGGGAGGGTGCCCACCGGCAGGTCAGGATTTCGGTGACTGGCGTCCCCCCGGCCGAGGTGGAGTTGCTGCTCCGGGACGTGCCGGGACTCCACCTGAAGCATGTCCACGCCGCCGGGGAGCTCACGGAGGTTTCGGCGACCCATGAGGGAGCCATCCAGCCGCTGATCCAGGCCCTCGCACCGCTGCAACTGGCGGATCTGGTCATCGAGGAACCCGATCTCGAGGAATCGGTTCTCACCCTGTACGGTTCAACCGCGAAGGGCGGCGCTGGGGAAATCGCAGCTGGCAGCGCCGAACGCGCACCGGGGGCACACGCAGCTGGCGCTGCCGGCACCCGCGGCGGCGAACGGACCCTGCCATGACTCATTCGGCACCCGCGGCCCGGGACCGGTCCAAGACACCGCCTTTGTCGACACCGCCTTTGTCAGCACTGCCCCTTTCGACACTGCCCCTGTTCCGACGGGCACTCCTCGATCACTGGCGTTCCACGGTGGCCTGGGCGGTGGGGCTCGCCGCGGCCATCATGCTGTACCTGCCGCTGTTTCCCTCTCTCGGGAACAGCGCTGAGATGCAGGACCTGATCAACGCGCTCCCTCCGGAGATGACCCGGGCACTGAACTATGATCAGATCGCCTCCGGCTCCGGGTACACACAGGCCACAATTTTTGGTCTGATCGGCTTTCTGCTGATGACCATCGCCTCAGTGTCCTGGGGCGCTTCGGCGGTGGCCGGCGACGAGGAATCCGGCCAACTTGAGCTCACGCTCGCCCACGCAGTGAACAGGCCCCAGGTAGTACTAGAGCGGGCGCTGGCGATCGGGGTGCGGACTGCTCTCGGCTGTGGTCTTTGGCCTGGTCTGGCTGCTGATTGGACCGGCACAGCTGGAGATAGACACCGCGCACCTGTTCGGCGCCACGGTCCTGTTCGCGGGGCTCGCGCTGCTCAGTGGCATGACGGCGCTTTTTGTCGGGGCGATGAGCGGCAGGAAGATGTACGGGACCGCCGCAGGCGCAGCAGTGGCCGTCCTGGGCTACGTGTTGAACGCCGTCGGACGCCAAAGCCCTGATCTGGAGTGGCTGTTGAACCTCTCCCCCTATCACTGGGCCTACGGCAACTCACCGGTCGCCAACGGCGCGGATTGGGGCGCGGCTTTCTGGTTGTGGGCGATCTCAGCTGCGCTCGCCGGTCTCAGCGCGGTGGCGCTGAACCGGCGCGACGTCGGTATCTAACGTCGTTCTCTGAGGTGGGAATGTGACCTTCGGATGCGACGTGATCTGGCGCTGGAAGCGAAGTGCCTGCTAGGTCGTAAGGTCACGGTGCTGGATCAGGTAGGCGGCGAGACCCACGCCTGCCAGCGCGATGAGAGTCATGCTGAGAGCGGGCACCGGGTCGAAGGCCTCTACTGGCATGGCGGGCGAGTGGTGGAAGGGGCTGAGCGCCTGAAGCCACTCGGGGAGTCCCAGGAGTTCTCCGAATTGCCCAAGGATTAACCCGGCGACCAGCAACCCCCACCCCACCGGCGCGCTCCACCGGGGGATCGTCGCAAAGGCAATCGCTGGCGCCGCCACGAAGACAGCGGCGGCCGGAACGTGTGCCAGGCTGGCGGCCAGCAGCTCGGTCCCCGGGGTGCCGGTCATCCCGGCGAGCCAGAATCCGAGGGTAGCCGCACAGCCCGCAACCGCCGCGACCGCCGCCGCTGAGGAGAGCGCCAGCACCAGGTTGGCGGTCAGCCAGCTGGTCCTGGACAGGGGAACGGCCAGCAATAGTTCAGCCCTCCCCTCGGCCTCCTCCGCGCGCATCCGCAGCACCCCCTGAATTCCGGCGGCGGCCGCCAGAACCCCTGCGATGCCAATCAGCGCAGCGGTGAACACGTAGACAATCTGGGCTTCGATCCCTGGCACCAGGCGGCCGATCAGTTCCGCTAGCGAATTGTTGCCCTCTACGGCATCCGTGACCACCGGCCCGAGTCCACCCGCGATGCCTCCCATGACCGCCGCGCCGACACACCACCCGATCAATGTGGAGCGCTGAAGGTTCCATGCCAGGCCAATCAGCGACCGCCCACCGGCACCGGCCCGGGGTCGGCCCGCTCGTTCCGGCAGCAAGCTGGCACCGAGATCCCGCCGTCCCCGGATGAGCAGGACGACCACCGCTAACACTGCAGCGGACACCGCCAACGCGACCAATGGCAGCAGATCGGGGGCGGTAAAGGGTCGGGAACGCTGCCCCCACCCGATGGGGGACAGGACCGAGATCCAGCCGCTCGTGACCCGCGTGAGCTCCGTGTTCGGTGTCCCGAGGGCGTCGCCGACGCCCCTGAGCAGGTACGCCGCCCCCACCAGGGAAGCCGCCGCCCCATTGGCGCTCCGCCCCGATGGCATTAGCTGCGCCATTAACCCGGCGACGGGCACGAAGAACAATCCGACGGTCCCGACGGCGGCCCCAGCCGTCAGGGAACCGGGGCCAGGCAGGCCCGCAGCGGTGCAACCCGCAGCTACGCACCCGGCCAGAATAAGGTTCGCCGCGCATCCCACCAGCAGTGTCGCGCCCAATGATGCGGAGCGGGGGAGTGGTGTGGAACCGATCAGTTCGGCCCTCCCCAACTCCTCGTCGGCCCGGGTATGCCGAACCACCAAAAGGGTACTCATCAATCCGGCGAGCAACGCGGTGAAGGCATAGCCCTGGAAGAACACCACAGCCCCCATACCGGAGCCGTCGGGGAGACCGCGAAGAAACAGCAGGGACGGGTTGGCGGTGGCCACAGCCATAATCGCCCGCCGGTCGCCCTCCTCGCTGAACTCTGAAGAGACGGCTCCCGCGGTGGCGAAGCCAAGCAGCCCGATACCGAGGATCCAGATCGGCAACAGGATCCGGTCCCGCCGGACCTGGGCGACGGCGAGGCGGAGCAGGCCAGGCATGAGTCAATCCCGCCCGGTTTGTCCGTCGCCGGCCCGTCCCGCACCGGTCCGGCCAGCGCCGGTCTGTCCCGCGCCGGGACGCTGGCGAAGGGTCCCACTGGTGGCTGCTGGTTCGGCATAGTGACGGAGGAAGAGCGACTCCAACGACGGCGGGGACACCGACAGGCCACTCGGCCGTGCGGCGGCAACTGCCTCCAGAATGGTCGGTAGGGAGGGAGTCTCGACCTCGAACTCCAGAGCGCCGCCGTCGTCGTGGATTTCCTGGACGCCGGGCAGGGCGGCGAGAAGATCCGCACTGACGCCCTCCACCCGAAAGTGGGTCAGCTTCAGATGTCGCAGGTCGGCCAGGGTGCCCGATTCCACCACCCGACCCGCACGGATGATGGTGACCCGGTCGCAGAGTTGTTCCACTTCGCTCAGAATGTGGCTCGAAAGCAGCACCGTTGCGCCCTCGGAATGCACCCGGCGGACCTCGCGGCGGAAAGCATTCTCCATGATCGGATCCAGGCCGGCGCTGGGCTCGTCCAGGACATAGAGCTTGGCGGGCCGCGCGAAGGCGGCAATCAACGCCACTTTCTGCCGGTTACCTTTTGAATAGGTGCGGGTCTTTCGACGGGGGTCAAACTCGAACTCGTCAATCAACCGGCTGCGCTCGGTCTCATCCGCGCCACCACGCAATCCGGTCAGCAGATCGATCACCTCACCGCCGGAGAGGTTGGGCCAAAGGCTCACGTCCCCGGGGACATAGGCAAGGTCCCGGTGGCAGCGGACGGGGTCCTGCCACGGATCCGTCCCGAAGACGCTTGCAGTTCCTGCGGTCGGACGGATGAGCCCGAGGAGAATTCGGAGGGTCGTCGATTTTCCTGCGCCATTGGGTCCGAGGAACCCGTGCACCTCACCGGCAGAGACCGAGAGGTCGAGACCGTCCAGCGCGCGGGTTCGGCCGAAGTCTTTCTCCAGCCGACATACCTCGATGATCGGATCTGATGCTTCAGCCATAGCGCGTCCGTTCACCCACCCGCCGACAACGACACGGCCGTTTCCGCGGCGTTCCTGGGGCTCGCTGCCCTCGGGTCAACCTGACATCGACGGATACTGGACACAGCCTACAAGCGCCACAGCGCAGCGGATAGGGCTCTACCGCATTCGTCAGGTTTGCCGGTTCCACCCTAGGCTGGAGCCCACGCCTGCCAGCTAGCCGAAAGGGCCCCATGCCGCTCGACGTCGAAAGTCTGCGTTCCCATTTCCCCGCACTGTCCTCGGGGATTGCCCACTTTGACGGACCCGGCGGCACGCAGACGCCGGGCGTCGTCGGGCAGGCGATCGCCGATACCCTGACCAGCCCGCTCTCCATCCGTGGAAGCTCGGTCGCGTCGGAGCGTAATGCGGATGCGGCGGTGCTCGGCTTCAGGCAGGCCATGGCTGATCTCCTCAACGCGGATCCGCTGGGGATCGTGTATGGGCGCAGCGCCACCGCGCTGACCTACGACTTCGCCAAACACCTGAGCGCCGGATGGGGGCCCGGCGACGAGGTGATCGTCACCCGCCTCGACCATGACTGCAACGTCCGACCCTGGGTCCAGGCCGCCGAACGGCAGGGAGCAGTGGTCCGCTGGGTGAGTTTCGACCCCCAGACCTCCGAGCTGGACCTCGACGGCCTGAGGGCAGCCCTAAGGCCCGCCACGCGGCTCGTCGCGGTCACCGCCGCCTCCAACCTGCTGGGTACCATGCCTGACATTGCCGCCATCGCAGAGCTGACCCACGACTCCGGTGCGCTCCTTTACGTGGACGGGGTGCACTATGCTGCCCATGCCAGCGTCGACGTGCAGGCGCTGGGCGCCGACTTCTTTGTCTGCTCGCCGTACAAATTTCTGGGCCCCCACTGCGGTGTCCTCGCCGCAGCGCCAGCCCTGCTGGAGACCCTTGTCCCGGAGAAGCTGCTGCCCTCCACCAACGCGGTGCCAGAGCGCTTCGAGCTGGGTACCCTGCCCTACGAGATGCTGGCCGGGACGACGGCGGCCGTTGACTTCACTGCCGCCCTCGGGGACGGTGGATCGCGACGGGAGCAACTCCAGGCGGCCCACCATGACATCGGAGCGCACGAAGCGTCACTGCTGAAGATCCTCGAGGCGGCGCTCGCCGAGATGCCAGCGGTGACGGTCCACTCCCGGGCCGCAGTCCGGACGTCCACCCTGCTTCTCACCTTTGCCGATCGAAGCGCCGCCGACGCCAGCCGGTTCCTCGCTGGCCGGGACATCCTGGTGCCAGCGAGTAACTTCTACGCTATTGAGGCGTCGAACGTGTTGGGGCTCGGAGACACTGGTGGCTTGAGGGTGGGGTTGGCGCCCTACACGAACCTCGACGACGTACGGCGGTTGATCGAGGGTCTGACCGCGTTCTTCGGCTAGCCCGGTACAGGCTGGTTCGGGAGAGAAAAGTGGCGCACCGGCAAACGCGCTGTCGGGCAGCCACTCATCTGTGGGTCCGCCACTCGTTGGGGCAGCGCCTAGGCTTGACCCATGATTCTCTTCACAGGATTCGAGCCCTTCGGTGGGGAAGCCCTCAACCCCTCCTGGCTTGCGGCGCAGGAAGCCGCCGCGGCCCTGCGGGCGGTGGGCAGTGCGGCTGTCGCCGTTGAGCTGCCCTGTACCTTCGGGGAAAGCCTCACCAGGCTGCGGGAAGCGGTGAGCGAACACCGCCCCGGGTTGGTCCTTTGCGTCGGGCAGGCGGGAGGCCGCGCCAGGATTTCCCTGGAGCGGGTAGCGATCAACGTCGACGACGCCCGCATCCCCGACAACGCCGGCAACCAGCCCGTTGACAGCCCCATCCGTCCCGGCGGCCCCGCAGCGTATTTCTCCACCCTGCCAATCAAACAGGCGCTGCAGGATCTGACCGTCGCCGGTATTGCCGCCGAAGTGTCCCAAACCGCTGGGACCTACGTCTGCAACCACGTGTTCTACGGGCTGATGGACCTGCTGTCCGCCAGCGGCGACGGTACGCGCGGCGGGTTCATCCACGTGCCGTACACCCCGGACCAGGCCGCCGTCCACGGCGCGCCGGGAATGCCGGTGGCCGAGATGGCCGACGCGCTGGTCCTCATTGCCCAAACCAGTCAGACGACGACGTCGGACCTGCGTCTTGCCGCCGGAGCGGAACACTAGGGTGCTGCCCGGTGGACCTCCGCTGGATTACTCGATGATCGGTTCGCAGCGGGCGGTCACCGTCGCGGTACCCACCAATCCCTCGGCCTGTGCCGTGATCACCGCTGCTCCCTCCGCGTTAGGAATAGGAGAAACCAGGCCTGATGCGTCCACGGGAAAATCATCCCGGTCCGACGCCCACGCGATCGCTCCCACGTCAACCGGCTCACCGGACGCGGTGACGGCGACCCCGCTCAGCTGCTGAGCTGTCGGGGGGCAGACCTCTGCGGCAGCCGGCTGCACGAGCAGACGGACCGGAGGATCCGGTGGAGCCAGGATCGTGAGCGGTACCGAGCTCCGCAACCCGTTCCATTCCGCGGTGATCTGGGTCTTACCCGGTGCAATCCCCGTTGCCTGACCTGTCTCCGTCACCGACGCCACCGATAGATCAGCTGACCCCCACTGCACGGCCCCGGTGATCTCCTGGGCGCTGCCGTCGCTGAACTGCGCCACTGCAAGATACTGCTGGGACACGCCCAGGTCCATTGCCTGGCTGGTGGGGGTGACGATGATTGACTCGACGGCCACGTCTGCCGGCAGGACGGTCAGCGTGGCCTGGGCTGACCTGCCGTCCGACGAACCGGAGATGGTGGCCGTTCCGGGACTGACGGCGGTGGCCAGCCCCATCCCGTCGATGGTGGCGACCCCGGGATTCAGGGATTCCCACACCGGCTGGCCCTCGATGCTCCGGGACATGCCACCCTCGAGAATGACTGACGCTGTGAAGTTCACGGTCCCACCCGGGGCCACTCTCGCCTCCGTCGGCTGGATGATCAGACTGCCGACCTCCTCGGGCACCGCTTGCACGCCGATCCATCCCGGGATGGAGGCAACCCCCGCACTCATGACGATTACTGCCGACACGGCGGCCGTGAACACCAGTACGATCCGCCGCTGATAGGCCCGCATACCGTCACGTAGTGCGCGGTCGATGAACGCAGGAAAGGTGTGCGCCCGGTCGCCTGCACCCGCTGCGAGGTGTTCGCGGAGTTGCCTGTTCATTGAGTGCCATGCAGCTCTTCGGCCCTGGCGGTACCGCTGCGCAGATCGGCGCGGACCTGGTCGATCGAACGGTCGGTAAGGGTTGCAATCTGGCCCGATGACAGGCCCGCAAAGTCGTGGAGCACGACGGCGATTCGCTCCGGCAGGTCCAGGGCGCCCAAAAGAGATCCGCCGCCGCCGTTCGACCGGACCTCACGCCGATTCCACCGACGGTCAGCCGAGACAAGCTTCACGAGCAGGCAGATCACGTAGGGGCGCAGGTCGCCGGTCACAGGGCCCCTCCATGCCGCGGTTGCCTTGGCCCAGGAAGCCTCCAGCAGGCGCTGGGCCATGGCAGGGTCGTCGCAGAGAAGGTGGGCACAGAGTTCAAGGTCGCTTCGCTGCCGCTGGAACTCCTGCCGCAGCGAGTCTTCACGGTTGGAGACTGCGGTAGTCACCCGGATCCCAAGAGGAAATCCAAACTCCACTTCCTTTACGGCGGGGAGAACCACCGCCGACAGAATCAGGGCGGTACCGAGGATGATCAGCCCCAGGCCGTAAAGTCCCAGTTCAAGGATTCCTGATCCGGCGAGGCCGCTCCCGAGCGAATCGAAGGGCCACAGAGTTCCGGCGAGGATCAGGGTGGCCCCTGAGAGCCCGAGGGCCAGTCGTTTGGGAGTGAGCGATGGTCGCCACGACCGGCGAGGAACTTCACACACAATTCACCCGATTCAGCCCGACCCCGCTCACTTGATAGCACGAAAGGTGTTATCCGGCTGTTATTGCTGCGCCAAATCTCTGGTAATAGAACATAAATTTGAATAAAATAGAGTATGAGTATCACTCATCTGGACGTCGAACCCCGGCCAGCCGACGTCGTCGGGTCCCTACGGGACACCCTGCTGGCCTTCGCGGGCAAATTCGCGGACCAGGCAAGCCTCATGAGCACGCTTGAGCTGGCTAATACTGTCGCAGCGGTAGAGAAACTTTCGCACGTGGTCGAGTATCTGCAGGTCCTTGGTGCCCGGGCTGTGGACTGGCAAAACATCGCAGCCACTGGAGAGTCTGCCCAGACAACAACCTGGAACATTCCGGCTGCTGGCGGCGGACAAACGGTGAGCGAATTCCGGGACACGCCTGACTATCTGCGGGCACGGCTGCTGATCGGGCGGTCTGAGGCACGTCGGCGCCTTCGGCTGGCCGCCAGCGTAGTACCTCCCCGGTTTCTGAACGGCACCACCGGGACGCCACGTCTGGAGCACCTCAGTGCGGCGATGGGTGACGGGCAGATCGGCGACCAAGCGGCGGTAATCATCAGCGAGAGCATCGAACGGGTGCGCCCAGCAGCGACGACGCCACAGGCACAGGACCTGCTGGCGGCGATGGAGCGTGCCCTGACCGCGCAGGCCGTCGAATCAGATACTGACGTCCTGAGGGTTGTTGCACGGCACTGGGAAGCAGCCCTAGATCAGGATGGACGGGAGCCCAGCGATGAACTCCTCAGAAGTCGCCAGGGAGTATTTCTCAAGGGAATGAGGAGCGGTCTCCACCGGCTCGAAATCGTTGCCACCGAAGGGCAATTCGAAGTCCTCACCACAGCCATGAACACGGCGGCCAACCCTCGGATAGCAATCAATCAGACGCAGGAAGCAGATCATGACGCCGGTTCCGCCCCAGACGGTCTAACCCCAGAAGTGCGTACCCCCGATGGGCGCACCCGTGCGCAGATGCTCCTCGACGGCTTGGTCGGCGCCTGTCGGCTCGCGCTGACAACTTCTGAGCTCCCCGCGACGGGTGGTCACCGGCCGCAGGTGATGGTGACCATTGGCTTCGAGGAACTGCTCGGGAGGGTGAACGGAACCGGTCACGCTGTCTTCGCCGGTCCGGTCAGTCCGGGCACTGTCCGGCGGATTGCCTGCGATGCGGACATCGTCCCCGTGGTGCTGGGCGGCAGTGGTGAAATCCTGGATGTGGGACGTGCGCGTAGGTTCTTCGGGCCCGGCCTTCGTCGGGCATTGATTGCCAGGGACAAGGGCTGCAGCTTTCCTGACTGCATGATTCCGGCGGTGTGGTGCGAAGCCCACCACATCGACCCCTGGTCGGCATCCGGGCGAACCCGGATCAGCAACGGGGTACTGCTCTGCGGTCATCACCATGACCTGATGGATCAGGGCAACTGGACGATCGACATGCGGCGGGGCATCCCGTGGTTCATTCCGCCACCGTATGTGGATCCCGAGCGCAAACCACGGCGCAATCGCTACCGACATGTCTCAGTATCTACCGCCCATCTCAGCGCTACTAGTCTGCCGGAGCAATCCTCCAGCGAACCGTGACAGTACTGACAACCTCGGCTGCGCCTGGTTCAATCGGCATGGACTGTTCGGCGGCCAGCACCGCGTGGCGGCCCACGGGGGCAGGGGCCGTCCCGCCACCCTCAGTTATTTCTTCGACCACGCCGAGGGTGCACCCGGCCAGCTGTGCCCACTGGAGGGCGCGCTCGCGGGCGTCCTGCCACGCCGCCTCCTGCGCGAGCCGCGCTCGGGCTGACGGGTCGGAAAACCCGAAGACGAGCGAATTGATCCTGACGTCGTCGCCACCGGCATGCACCACGGCGTCCAGCACCGCCGACGCCGAGGCAGGATTATCGATGGTGACGGCAAGCTCCTGCGAGGCAACGTAGCCGCTGACCCGCTGCTCCTGGTTGTCAGCCCAGACAATCTCCGCGCGCAGGCCGACCTGCCGGGTCGACCGCTTCAGCGACGGCATCTGGTGTGCGTCGATCGCCCCAAGAACCCGGGACGCGGCGTCGGCGGCCCGCAAATAGGCATCGGGCGCGGTGGGCCGGCGAACCTCCACCTCGATCCGCAAATGGAGACGGTCTGGTGGAGCGCTCGCCGTGCCGGTACCGGTCACAGTGATAGTCGGACCCGGAGTACTGGGACCTGGAGTGCTGGTGTTCATCGGGCACCCAATCGGTTGATGGCCGCCAGCGCCCGACGGCGAAGCGGTTGGAGCGTTGTCGAGAGCTGCCGGACGGGACGCTCGACATATCCACCGGCGGCCAACCCGGCGTGGCGTTCAAAAATGTTCAGTGATGCCGGGTCGCCGGTGCGCAGCAGGGAAATC
The DNA here is from genome assembly GCF_015752345.1 of Arthrobacter sp. CAN_A212. Classification (NCBI taxonomy): domain Bacteria; kingdom Bacillati; phylum Actinomycetota; class Actinomycetes; order Micrococcales; family Micrococcaceae; genus Arthrobacter; species Arthrobacter sp. CAN_A212. The sequence goes on along the minus strand of NZ_JADOUT010000005.1, from coordinate 23,306 downwards.
GCTGCGGCAGCGAAATACAGGGGGAGGAAGGGAAGCCCAAGGCAGAGCGCGTACTGGGTGCTATGACGGGCTTCGTGGGCCAGCAGTCCCGGGCGGGGCATTCCTGCGGTTGCAGGGGCACGAAACAGCACGGTGTTGCCCACGGTGAAAGCACTCGCCACCGGGAGGGTACCGGTGTAGCTGAAGGCCAGGAAGAGGCCCTCGGGGCCGCGGCGGATATCGCAGCCCTTGGCCTTCGCAAGGAGAAGTCCGGCCCCAGTGGACAGGTTCGTCCAGTTGAGCAGCCATCGCATCTGGTGGGCCGGCGTCATGTCAGCCATCCTAGTACCGGTGCTGTGGGCCAGCGCTGTGTGCCCATTAAGGACTCTGCGCCGGTGTTAGCTAGACTTGCACCGTCTGCCAACGGTCACCGGATCCGCGGTGAAACACCTGTTGCCCACCACCACTGAAGGTATGAACATCTCGATGTCTGACTCCACACAGCCGGGCGGACCCGCCCACGCGACGTCCGCCGTCGTCGACGTTCCTTCGCCGCTGGATGCCGAAGCGATCGGTGCCACGGTGGACCGCGCGCTTAGCGACATCTCCGCGGCCCCCGACCTGGACGCACTCAAGCAGGTCCGGATTGCCCACACCGGCGACAAGTCACCTCTCAGCCTCGCGAACCGGGGCATCGGTGCCCTCGCCAAGGAGGAGAAGGCTGCAGCCGGCAAGAACATCGGCCCGGCCCGCGGTCGGATCAACGCTGCGCTCGCCGCCCGCACCGCCGAACTCGAAGCGGAACGTGACGCACGCATCCTCGTCGAGGAAGCGGTGGACGTCACGGCAGCCCCGCGACGTCGTCGTGCCGGCGCCCGCCATCCGCTGTCCACCCTGCAGGAACGCGTCAGTGACATCTTTGTCGGCATGGGCTGGGAAATCGCCGAAGGCCCCGAGCTGGAATCGGAGTGGTTCAACTTCGATGCCCTTAACTTCTTGCCGGATCACCCGGCCCGCGACATGCAGGACACTTTTTTTGTCGAGCCCCCGGAAGCGCACCTGCTCCTGCGCACGCACACCTCGCCGGTCCAGGTGCGCTCCATGCTTGAGCGTCCCTTGCCGCTGTACGTGCTGTGCCCCGGCAAGGTGTTCCGCACCGACGAACTCGATGCGACCCATACGCCTGTGTTCCACCAGTTCGAGGGCCTGGCCATCGACCGGAACCTCAGCATGGCCGATCTGCGCGGGACCCTCGAGCACTTCGCACGCCTGATGTTCGGCGACGACGCCCAGATCCGGCTGCGCCCGAACTTCTTCCCCTTCACCGAACCTTCAGCCGAACTCGACATTTGGCACCCCGGTGCCAAGGGCGGGCCGCAATGGATTGAATGGGGCGGTTGCGGAATGGTCCACCCCAATGTGCTGCGTGCCGCAGGCATCGACCCCGAGGAGTTCTCCGGGTTCGCCTTCGGCATGGGCATTGAACGCACCCTCATGTTCCGCAACGAGGTAGGGGACATGCGGGACATGATTGAGGGCGATGTACGGTTCAGCGAGCACTTCGGGATGGAGATCTAAGCATGCGTATTCCACTTTCCTGGTTGCGTGAATTCGCACAGGTCCCAGCCGGTGCCACCGCCGAAGACGTGATGGCCGAACTGGTTAAGGTTGGCCTGGAAGAAGAAGCGGTCCACCGGCCTACCGACACCCTGTCCGGGCCCGTCGTCGTCGGCCAGGTGCTCTCGATCGTCAAAGAACCACAGACCAACGGTAAAACCATCAACTGGTGCCAGGTCCGGGTGGTCCCCGAGGGACAGCCCCAGACCCTGTCCAACGAGGGCATTGACCCCTCCGGCGTGCAGGGCATTGTCTGTGGCGCCCACAACTTCGTCGAGGGCGACAAGGTGGTGGTCACCCTGCCGGGTGCCGTGCTGCCCGGCGACTTCCGCATCGCCGCCCGCAAAACCTATGGTCACGTCTCGGCAGGAATGATCGCCTCGGTGCGCGAGCTTGGCATCGGTGACGACCACGACGGCATCCTTGTGCTCTCCACCCTGGGGTTGGACCCGGAGGTCGGCTCGGACGCGATGGAACTGCTCGGCCTCTACGATCAGGCCGCAGAAATCAACGTCACCCCGGACCGCAGCTACTGCTTCTCGATCCGGGGGGTCGCCCGCGAGTACGCCCACGCCACCGGGACCGCCTTCACTGACCCGGCAACCCGGGTCAGTGCGCCGACAACACTGTCCGGTGGTTACCCCGTCACGCTGAGCGACGACTCGCCGATCTACGGCCGCCCCGGTTGCGACAGGTTCGTGGCCCGCACAGTGACGGGCGTTGACGCCACCCGTCCCACGCCGCCGTGGATGGCCTCCCGGCTGCGGCTGGCCGGAATCCGGTCGATCTCGCTGCCCGTGGACATCTCCAACTACGTGATGCTCGAACTGGGTCAGCCCATCCACTGCTACGACCAGGACAAGCTCTCCGGCGGCATCGTGGTCCGCCGGGCAACTGCGGGGGAGACCCTCAAGACCCTCGACGACAAGGTCCGCAAGCTCGACGTCGAAGACCTCCTGATCGCGGACGCCTCCGGCGGCATCGGCATCGCCGGTGTCATGGGTGGCGCCGACACCGAGGTCTCCGACGCCACCAGTACGGTCCTCGTGGAGGCAGCACACTTCGACGAGGTGTCGATCGCCCGGTCGCGCCGCCGCCACAAGCTGCCGTCCGAGGCATCGAAACGTTTTGAGCGAGGCGTGGACTGGCAGGTCGCAGGCATCGCAGCCCAGCGCGTGGTCGACCTGCTGGTCGAGCTCGCCGGCGGCACCGCCGAGGACGCCGGAACAGACGTTGGCACCCAGCCAGGCGCCGTCGTCATCGATCTGCCCGCCGGCTACCCGGCCCGCCGGATCGGGATGGACTTCACCGACGAGCAGATCACCGGCGCGCTCACCGATCTGGGAGCGGGGGTGGTAGCGCACGACGGCGGCCACACCGTCACCGCGCCGAGCTGGCGCCAGGACCTCCAGATCAAGGACGACCTCACCGAGGAAATTGCCCGCCTGGTGGGCTATGACAGGATCCCCTCCCGGCTTCCGATCGCTCCTCCGGGCAGCGGCCTATCCCGTGTGCAGGTGCAGCGCCGCCGCGTCCTGCAGGCGCTGGCCGACTCAGGGCTGACCGAGGTGCTGTCCTACCCGTTCGTGTCTTCGGAGAGCAACACCACCTTCGGTTCGGCCGACGGGTCGGAGCAGCCGTCGGTCAAGCTGGCCAATCCGTTGAGCGCCGAACTGGGCTTCCTGCGCCGCTCGGTGCTTCCCGGTCTGATCGAGGTGGCCAAACGGAACCACTCACGCGGGTTCCGTGACCTGGCACTCTATGAGGCCGGGCTGGTGTTCCTGCCGCAGGGTGCCGTGGGCAGCAGCGAGATCCCGCCACTGGGTACCCGACCCTCCGCGGAAGTCCTTGACGGGCTCTACGACGGGCTGCCCGACCAGCCGCTGACCATCGCCGCGGTCTTCACCGGCAATGACTCACCAGCCGGAGCCAACCACCAGCCACGCCCATGGGACTGGGCCGATGCCTTGGATACGGTCCGCCTGGTGGCCGACGTCGTGGGTGTGGACCTTGAGATTTCGCAGGGCGAGCACCAGGCGTTCCACCCCGGCCGGACGGCCCGGATTTCGCTGCGGACCGGTGAACTGGTCGGCTATGCCGGCGAGCTTCACCCGAAGCTACTCGCTGCCCAGGATCTGCCTGCACGGACGGTGGCGCTGGAAATCAACGCCGACCTGTTGTTCGAAGCGGCTCCGGACGTGATTGTGGCGAAGCACCTCTCGACGTTCCCGGCCACCACCCAGGATGTGGCGCTTGTCGTCGACGGCTCGCTGCCGGCCGACGATGTTCTGTCCACCCTGCGCGAGGGGGCAGGGGAGCTCCTCGAGGAGGTGCACCTGTTCGACGTATACGACGGTGCGGGCATCGAGGACGGGCACAAGTCGCTGGCATTCGCGCTGCGGTTCAGGGCGCCGGACCGCACCCTGACCGCCGATGAGGCAAGTGCCTCCCGCGACGCGGCAGTCCACCTCGCCGCCGAACGGCACGGGGCCGTTCAGCGCTAGCCGGTTGTGGGCTGGCCCGTCCGGGGCTGGTCGTTCTCGGGTTGGTCGTTGTGGGCTGGCCTGTCCGGGGCTGGTCGTTGTGGGGTGGCCTGTACACGGCTGGTCGCCGGAGCTTCCCGGGTCGGGTCTGCTGTTAGGGCGTGCAGGTTTCCCCAGGTTGTGCGGCATCAAGCGCAGACCCGCGGCGTGTTTGACTCAACACGCCGCGGTCTGCCGAGAAGGTGGGGAAACCTGCGCGGGGCCATCCCCGATGCACGCAGCCCTAGGGGATGAGCAACAGTTTCCCGGTCGTTTTGCGTGCCTCAAGATCCTCGTGTGCCTGGGCTGCCGCTTCCAGTGGATAGGTTCCCCCGATCCTGACCTGCAGGGAGCCCTCCACCACGGCCGCGAAGACCTCGGAGAAGCGCCAGCGCCGTTCCTCGACGCTCAGCAGGTGGTCGAGCAGCTTCGGGCGGGTGAGGTAGACCGACCCGGCGGACGCCAGCCGCTGTGGGTCGAACGCTGGAACCGCGCCGGACGCAGCCCCGAACAGGACCAGCGTGCCGCGCTTCCGCAGTGACGCGAGCGACCCGTCGAAGGTCGCCTTGCCCACGCCGTCGTACACCACATCCACCCCCACGCCGTTGGTCAGCTCACGCACCGCGGTGTCGAACCCGTCATACCGGAGCACCTCGTCGGCGCCCGCCTCACGGGCCAGTACCTCCTTGTCCTGGGTGGAGACGGTGGTGATGACCCGTGCACCCTTGGCCTTGAGCAGCTGGATCAACAGCAACCCCACCCCGCCGGCGCCCGCGTGGGTAAGCACCGTCTGGCCCAGCTGCACCTTGAACGTGGTGTTGATCAGGTAGTGGGCGGTCATGCCCTGCAGGGGGAGTGCCGCGGCGGTCTCGAGGCTGACCCCCTCCGGGACGGGCACCGCCTTATCGGCCTCGACGAGAGTGAACTGGGCATAGGTGCCCACCCCTTCCGCGAAGGCGACCCGGTCGCCGACCGCGAATCCCGTTGTCTCGGGGCCCATCGCCACTACCTCGCCAGCGGCCTCGGCGCCCGGCGTGAACGGGTACCGCACCGGGTAGTAGCCGCTGCGCTGATAGGTCTCGATGTAGTTGATGCCAGCTGCAGCCACCCGGACCAGCAGCTCTGACCCGGCAGGGCTGGGCTTGTCCACCTCGGCCACGGCCAGTACTTCGGGACCGCCGGCCTGCTGGGCAACAATGGCTGTGGGCATCGTGACTCTCCTTCATCGGGATAACTGAAGCTCTCACCCCATGCTAGATCGACCGCAACCTCACACACGGCATTGGTGCATACTTATGTGGGACTGTGTATATTCCTGTTGTAGGGTTGAGTCATGACTATTTCGGTGGCAGTTTCCGGGGCAAGCGGCTATGCCGGCGGCGAGGTGCTGCGGTTGCTCGCGTCCCACCCCTCCGTGACCATCGGCGCGATCACCGCCCACAGCAGCGCTGGCTCCCGGCTCGGAGAGCTGCAGCCCCATCTGCATGCACTGAGCGATCGCCTGCTCGAGGAAACCACTGTGGAGAACCTCGCCGGGCACGATGTCGTTTTCCTCGCCCTGCCGCATGGCGCCAGCGCCGACATCGCCGCCCAGCTTCCGGCCACCACCCTGGTGATTGACGCCGGCGCCGACCACCGCCTTACCGACCCCGCCGCCTGGGAAAAGTTCTACGGCTCCGTCCACGCCGGCACCTGGCCGTACGGGCTCCCCGAGCTGCCCGGCCACCGCGAACTGCTGCGCGGTGCCCGCCGGGTCGCCGTCCCCGGGTGCTATCCCACCAGCTCACTGCTCGCGCTGGCCCCCGGCTACGCGGCCGGTCTGCTGCAGCCCGACGACGTCGTCATCGTCGCTGCGTCAGGCACTTCGGGTGCGGGTAAAGCGGTCAAGGCGCATCTGTTGGGCTCCGAGGTGATGGGCGGCATGAGCCCCTACGGCGTCGGTGGAGCCCACCGCCACACCCCCGAAATCGAGCAGGGGCTGTCCCTCGCCGCTGGCCAGCAGGTGAAGGTGTCGTTTACCCCCACGCTCGCGCCGATGGCCCGCGGCATCCTCACCACCGCCACGGCCAAAGTGGTCCCCGGCACCACCGCCGAGCAGCTCCGGGACGCCTATACCGCTGCCTACGACGACGAACCTTTTGTCACGGTGCTGCCCGAGGGGCAGTGGCCGGCCACCAAGGCGGTCCTCGGCTCCAACTACGCCAACCTCCAACTCGCCTTCGACGACCACGCCGGCCGCGTAATTGTCACCTGCGTGATAGACAACCTCACCAAGGGCACCGCCGGCGGAGCCATCCAGTCCATGAACATCGCCCTGGGTCTCCCCGAGACCGCCGGGCTCACACTGCAGGGAGTTGCACCATGAGCATCACCGCACCCGCCGGATTCCGGGCCGCAGGCACCGCCGCTGGCCTTAAAACGTCGGGCAAGTCCGATGTGGCGGTGGTGGTCAATGACGGACCACTGCAGCACGCTGCAGCAGTCTTCACCTCGAACCGGGTCGCCGCCGCCCCGGTGCACTGGTCCCGCCAGGTAGTCTCCGACGGCCGGGTGGACGCGGTAGTGCTCAACTCCGGTGGAGCCAACGCCTGCACCGGAGCCGAGGGGTTCCAGAACACCCACGCCACCGCCGAGTACGCGGGCGACGCACTGCAGATCTCGTCGGGTGACGTCTTCGTCTGCTCCACCGGACTGATCGGTGAGCAGCTGCCGATGGACAAGCTCCTCCCCGGGGTGAAGGACGCCATCGCGCAACTCTCCACCGGCGGCGGACTGGCAGCGGCCGAAGCCATCATGACCACCGACTCGGTGCCCAAGCAGGCCCGCCACCCTGCCACGGCCGACGCGCCCAGCGAGGGCTACTCGATCGGCGGCATGGCCAAGGGCGCGGGCATGCTCGCCCCGGGGCTGGCGACGATGCTGGTGGTCCTGACCACGGACGCCGTACTGGATCCAAGCCAGCTGGACGCAGCCCTGCGCGAGGCAACCCGACTGACGTTTGACCGGACCGACTCGGACGGCTGCATGTCCACCAACGACACGGTGGTGCTGCTCGCCTCAGGCGCATCAGGGGTCACCCCCGACGCCGCCGAGTTCACCCGTTCGCTCACCGAGGTCTGCCATTCCCTGGCGCAGCAACTCATCAAGGACGCCGAGGGTGCCAGCCACGACATCGCGGTCACCGCCGTCAACGCGGCAACCGTGCGCGACGCCGAAACGGTCTGCCGCTCGGTGGCCCGCTCCAACCTGTTCAAGACGGCAATCTTCGGCAACGATCCCAACTGGGGGCGGGTGCTGGCCGCCGTCGGTACCACCGATGCCGCCTTCGAACCGGACCAGCTGAACGTCTCAATGAACGGGGTGCAGATCTGCCGCGACGGCGGTATCGGCGACTCGCGGGACCTGGTGGACCTCACCGGCCGGGACGTCACGGTGGAGATCGACCTCCGGGCCGGCGCAGAGACCGCCACCATCTGGACCAACGACCTCACGCACGAGTACGTGCACGAAAACTCGGCGTACTCGTCGTAGCGAGTATCCGCCCCCAGCTGTCACCAGAAGGACGTCATGAACTCAGTCATTGCCGCGCAGGATAAGGCGGAGACGCTCATCGAGGCGCTGCCGTGGATCCAACGGTTCGCGGGCACCACGATGGTGATCAAATACGGCGGAAACGCCATGGTCAACGACGACCTGCGCCGCGCCTTCGCCGAGGACATTGTTTTCCTCCACCATGTAGGCATCCGGCCCGTCGTCGTCCATGGTGGCGGACCCCAGATCAGTTCGATGCTGCAGCGGCTCGGAATTGAGTCAGAGTTCAAGGGCGGCCTGCGCGTTACCACCCCGGAAACCATGGATGTGGTCAGGATGGTGCTCACCGGCCAGGTGGGACGCGAACTCGTGGGACTGATCAACTCGCACGGACCCTACGCGGTGGGGCTCTCGGGTGAGGACGGCGGTCTGCTGCAGGCCACCCGTACCGGCACCGTCGTCGACGGCGTCGACGTGGACTTGGGACTGGTCGGCGAGGTGGTGGGGGTCAACCCGGCCGCGATCCTCGACATCCTTGAGGCCGGCCGGATCCCCGTCATCTCAACGGTCGCCCCGGAAATTGACGACGACGGCGACGGCACCAACCAGGTGCTCAACGTCAACGCTGACACGGCCGCCGCCGCACTGGCCCAGGCACTGCGCGCCTCCAAACTGGTGATTCTCACCGACGTCGAGGGGCTGTACGCCAACTGGCCCGACAAATCCTCGCTGATTTCCTCCCTCACCGCCGGCCAACTTCGCACCATGCTGCCGCAGCTGGAATCCGGCATGATCCCCAAGATGAGCGCCTGCCTCGCAGCGGTCGACGGCGGGGTGGCCCGGGCGCATATTGTCGACGGCAGGCTGGCCCACTCCATGCTGCTGGAAACCTTCACCACCGCAGGGATCGGCACCCAGGTAGTACCGGACGAGGACGGATCATGACGGATCTTCATCAGAATGAACCCAGCCCGAACCATCCCAGCCCCAGCGGACAGCTCGACGCCGTGCTGGACCACCAGGCGTCGGGCGCCGACTGGCTCACCCGGTACAGCGCTTCCCTGTTGGGCGTCTTTGGCACTCCGCAACGGGTCCTCGTCCGCGGCACCGGGTGCACCGTGTGGGACGCCGACGGGAAGGAATACCTCGATCTGCTCGGCGGGATCGCCGTCAACGCGCTCGGCCATGCTCACCCGTTCGTCACCTCGGTGATCACCAGCCAGCTCGCGACGCTCGGCCACGTCTCGAACTTCTTCACCAGCCCCACCCAGATTGCCCTGGCCGAAAAGTTGCTGCAGCTCGCTGCAGCACCCGCCGGGTCGAAGGTCTTCTTCGCCAACTCAGGCACCGAGGCCGTTGAGGCAGCCTTCAAGCTCGCCCGCCGTAACAGCGCGCCCGCTCAGGACGGCAAACCCGCACGCACCCGAATCCTCGCCCTCGACGGCGCGTTCCACGGCCGCACCATGGGGGCCCTGGCACTGACCGCAAAGCAGGCCTACCGGGAACCCTTCGAACCACTGCCCGGCGGTGTTGAACACCTGCCGTTCGGGAGTATCGAGGCCTTGGTCAACGCCGTCGACGAAACGGTCGCGGCAGTCGTCATCGAACCGATTCAGGGGGAGGCAGGAGTCCGGCCGTTGCCGCCGGGGTACCTGCAGGCAGCACGCGAAATCACCAGCAGAGCCGGGGCACTGCTGATCCTCGATGAGGTGCAGACCGGCATTGGCCGCACCGGCTCCTGGTTCGCCCACCAGCCCAGCGGGGTGGTCCCGGACGCCATGACCCTCGCCAAGGGACTCGGCGGCGGGTTCCCCATCGGCGCGCTCGTCACGTTCGGCGACACGGTGTCGTCCCTGTTCGCCCCCGGCCAGCACGGCACCACCTTCGGCGGAAACCCCGTCGCAACCGCCGCGGCGCTGGCCACCCTGCACACCATCGAAACCACTGGACTCCTCAGCCACGCGCACGACGTCGGCGCCTGGCTGCGGGACCGGCTCGCCGCCGTGGACCAGGTCACCGAGGTCCGCGGGGAGGGCCTGCTGATCGGCTTCGACCTGGAAGGCGACTACGCGGCCGCAGCCGTTACCGAGGCGCTGCAGCAGGGATTCATCGTGAACTCACCCACCCCCAACACGCTGCGCATGGCGCCGCCGCTGATCCTCACTCAGGACCAGGCGGCCACGTTCATCGCCGCGTTGCCCGGCATCCTGAAGACCGCAAAGGACATTACCCCATGACCCGCCACTTCCTGATCGACACCGACCTTTCACAGGCCGAGCAGACCGAGGTGCTGGACCTCGCCGCCGAGCTCAAACAGGCGCCCTACTCGCGGAGCCCCTACGCCGGAATCGGCACCGACGGAGCCGCCACCACGGGGCGGCAGACCGTCGCGGTGATCTTCGACAAGACCTCCACCCGCACCCGCGTGTCCTTTGCCACCGGCATCGCCGACCTGGGCGGGGTCCCGCTGATCATCGGGGCGGGGGAGTCACAGCTGGGCCACAAGGAATCCATCACCGACACCGCCAAGGTACTTGATCGCATGGTGTCCACCATCGTCTGGCGCACCTACGCCCAGGCCGGGCTGGAGGAGATGGCCGCCGCCTCGAAGGTCCCGGTGATCAACGCCCTCTCCGACGACTACCACCCGTGCCAACTCCTCGCCGACCTGCTGACCATCCGCGAGCACAAGGGCACCCTCGCCGGTCTCACCCTCGCCTACCTGGGTGACGCCGCCAACAACATGGCCAACTCCTACCTGCTCGCCGGGGTCACCGCCGGGATGCACGTCCGCGTCGCAGGCCCGGAGGGGCACCTGCCCCAGCAGTCGGTGATCGACCTGGCCACCGCCCGGGCCGCTGAAACCGGAGGGTCCGTCCTGGTCACCACCGATGCGGCGACCGCCCTGGCCGACGCCGACGTCGTCGCCACCGACACCTGGATCTCGATGGGCCAGGAACCCGACAGCGCCAGCGCCAAGGACGCCACCTATGAGCTGTTCAGCAGCTATGGAGTGGACGCGGCGGCGATGGCGCACGCCGCGCCCGACGCCGTCGTCCTGCACTGCCTGCCGGCCTACCGCGGCTACGAGATCGCCGCCGACGTCATGGACGGCCCCCAGTCAGTGGTCTGGGACGAGGCCGAAAACCGGCTGCACGCCCAGAAGGCCCTGATGGTGTGGCTGATGGACCGGCGATGACCCAGCTCCAGCCCACCACCAAGACGGCACGGCAGGCCCGGATCCGGGCCATCCTTACCGGCCAGTCGGTCAGGTCGCAGGCGGAACTGGCGTCCCTCCTGGCCGACGACGGCGTCCTCGTTACCCAGGCGACCCTGTCCCGTGACCTGGTGGAACTCGGGGCGGTGCGCGTCCGCGCCAGCGAGGGCACCCTCGTGTACGCCGTCCCGGCCGAAGGCGGCGGCAGGACACCGCAGAGTGGCGTTACCCAGGAAGTCCTCGACTCCCGGCTGTCCCGGCTCTGCTCGGAACTGCTGGTCACCGCCGAAGCATCCGGGAACCTCGTGGTGCTGCGGACCCCGCCCGGTGCCGCAAACTTCCTGGCCCTGGCCATTGACCACTCGGTGATGCCCTCGGTCCTGGGCAGCATCGCCGGGGATGACACCATTATGCTGGTGACCCGCGACCCGGCCGGTGGGCCGGATGTGGCGGCCCGCTTCCGGCAATTCGCACAGGACCCCATGCACAAACCCGTTTCCTGACCATCCGACACCAGTACCACCACTTGAACCACCACTTGAACCACTACCGAACCGTTTTCTTGACCGATCACATCCCTACACCCCAGGAGCAACACCCATGACTGAACGCATTGTTCTCGCCTACTCCGGCGGACTCGACACCTCGGTAGCCATCGGCTGGATCGCCGAAGCCACCGGCGCCGAGGTCATCGCCGTCGCCGTCGACGTCGGACAGGGCGGCGAATCCCTCGAAGAGATCCGCCAGCGCGCCCTCGACTGCGGCGCGGTCGAAGCCTACGTGGCCGACGCCCGCGACGAATTCGCCAACGACTACTGCATGCCCGCACTCAAGGCCAACGCCCTTTACATGGACGCCTACCCGCTGGTGTCCGCCGTGTCCCGTCCGGTGATCGTCAAGCACCTGGTGGCGGCAGCCCGCGAATTCGGCGCAACCACCGTGGCCCATGGCTGCACCGGCAAGGGCAACGACCAGGTGCGGTTCGAGGTGGGTATCCAGACCCTCGGCCCCGACCTGCGCTGCATCGCCCCCGTGCGTGACCTGGCCCTGACCCGGGACAAGGCGATCACCTTCGCCGAGGAGCACAACCTCCCCATCCAGACCACCAAGAAGAACCCGTTCTCCATTGACCAGAACGTCTGGGGCCGCGCCGTCGAGACCGGCTTCCTCGAGGACATCTGGAACGGCCCCTCGAAGGACGTCTACGAGTACACGGATTCCCCCGAGTTCTCCCCGGCGGCCGACGAGGCGACCATCACCTTCCGTGAAGGTATCCCCGTCGCCATCGACGGCCTTGCCGTCACCCCGCTGCAGGCCATCGAGCAGCTGAACCGCCGCGCCGGCGCACAGGGCGTAGGCCGGATCGACATCGTCGAAGACCGCCTAGTCGGTATCAAGAGCCGCGAAATCTACGAGGCGCCCGGCGCCATGGCCCTCATCGCCGCGCACCGCGAACTTGAAAATGTCACGGTGGAACGCGAGCAGGCACGGTTCAAGAAGACCGTCGGCCAGCGCTGGACCGAGCTGGTCTACGACGGCCAGTGGTTCTCCCCGCTGAAGCGCTCCCTTGACACCTTCATCGAGGACACCCAGAAGTACGTCTCCGGTGACATCCGGATGGACCTCCACGGCGGGCGCGCCACGGTTACCGGGCGCAAGTCCGACACCTCGCTGTACGACTTCAGCCTGGCCACCTACGACACCGGCGACACGTTCGACCAGTCGATGGCCCGCGGCTTCATCGAGATCTTCGGCCTGTCCTCGAAGGTGGCTTCCGGCCGCGACGAGCGGGCGGGTCAGTAGCAATGGCTTCAGCCTCCACCAACGAGGGAGCCCTCTGGGGCGGCCGGTTCGACGGCGGACCCGCCGACGCGCTGGCCGCCCTGAGCAAGTCGACCCATTTCGACTGGCGTCTGGCCCTGTACGACATTGCCGGATCCCGGGCGCACGCCCGGGTCCTGCACCGTGCAAGCCTGCTCGATGACGGCGAACTCGCCGGCATGCTCGCGGCCCTCGACGTGCTCGACGCCGATGTCCGTTCCGGCGCCTACACGCCCGCCGAGTCGGACGAGGACGTGCACGGCTCGCTGGAACGCGGTCTGATCGAACGCGCCGGCGTCCAGCTCGGCGGCAAGCTCCGGGCCGGCCGGTCCCGCAACGACCAGGTCGCCACCCTGGGGAGGATGTACCTCCGGGACCATGCGCGGATCGTCGCCGGCGGGGTGCTGGCGACCATCGAGGCTCTGGTGCAGCAGGCCGAGGACCACCTGCGGGTCCCCATGCCGGGCCGCACCCACCTGCAGCACGCCCAGCCGGTCCTGCTGAGCCACCACCTGCTCGCCCACGCCTGGGCACTGCTACGCGACGTGCAGCGGTTGCAGGACTGGGACAAGCGGGCCGCCGTATCACCCTACGGCTCCGGTGCCCTGGCGGGTTCCTCGCTGGGCCTGGACCCGCAGGCAGTGGCAGCGGAGCTGGGCTTCTCCTCGGCGACCCACAACTCGATTGACGGCACCGCGGCGCGGGATGTCTATGCGGAGTTCGCGTGGATCGCGTCGATGATCGGGGTAGACCTGTCCCGGATCAGTGAAGAGGTGATCCTGTGGGCGACGAAGGAGTTTTCCTTCGTCACCCTGCACGACTCGTACTCCACCGGGTCGTCGATCATGCCGCAGAAGAAGAACCCGGACGTCGCCGAACTGGCACGGGGCAAGGCTGGCCGGCTGATCGGCAACCTCACCGGGCTGCTCGCCACCCTCAAGGGGCTGCCGCTGGCCTACAACCGTGACCTCCAGGAGGACAAGGAGCCGGTCTTCGACGCGACCGACACCCTCGAAGTGCTCCTCCCTGCCGTCTCGGGAATGATCGCGACCCTGACGTTCAACACCGAGCGCATGGCGTCCCTGGCACCGCAGGGCTTCGCCCTGGCCACGGACATCGCTGAATGGCTGGTCCGCCAGGGGGTCCCGTTCCGGGAAGCCCACGAGCTTTCCGGCGCTGCCGTCCGGCTGGCTGAAAGCCGTGGGGTGGAACTCTGGGATCTCAGCGACGATGATTACGCCTCCATTTCCGTGCACCTCACCCCGGGCGTCCGCGAGGTGCTGACGGTTGAGGGGTCCCTGAACAGCCGGGACTCGCAGGGTGGTACCGCCCCCGCGGCGGTGGAACGCCAGCTGGAGGCCCTCCGCGATGAGCTTGCCGGCGTTGCCAGCTTCCTCCCGGCGGTGCGGGGTACCCTCGAGAACAAGGATCGTGCGCACACGCCCGTCGCAGGGCCAGACGAAGAGGACCCGCAGTGATTGAACACCTCATCCGCGAAGTATCAGCCGGGCTCGCCGTGGCGGGCGAAGACCTGAAAGCAACCGTCAAGGGACTGGACGAAGACTCGTTCGGTGAACCGACGGCGCTGCCCGGCTGGTCGCGGGCCCACGTTGTGGCCCATACGGAGGGGATTTCCCGGGCCATGCAGCGGCAGGTGGAACACGCCGCGCAGGGCAGCCTGATCGAGCTGTATGACGGCGGCTTTGAGGGCCGGGTGCAGGCGATCGAGGCCCGGGCGCAGCGTCCCGTGGCGGAGCAGGTTCAGTCGCTGGTGGCAGCGGTTGACGCCGCCGTCGGCGCGTTCGAGCATGCCCGCGACCACTGGGAGGCGAAAATCTCCTACCGGGACGGTACCGTGTCCGACGGTGCTCTCGCCCTGTGGCGGGAGCTGGTCATCCACGCCACCGACCTCGACGCCGGCACCACCTCCCGCGACTGGAGCGACCGCTTCTGCCACTACCTGATCGATTTCCTCGCCGCCCGGGTCCCCGAGGACACCGCGCTGACGCTGCACCCGCTGGGCCAGGAACCGATCATTGTGCGTGCCACCGACGCGGGCAACGGCGCTACCGGCACCACCGGAACCACCGCCACCGTCGTCGTCACCGGCACGCTGCAGGACATCGCAGCCTGGCTTGCTGGCCGTGAACCGGTCGGCGGCCTCGAGGCGACCGACGCGGCCGACGCAGCCGACACCGTAAGTCTCCCGGACCTCGGCCCGTGGCCAGCGGCGGTGGCACCCCGGTAAAACCCTTCCGGAACGGTTGGGGCCTGAGGTAGGTTGGGATCACCCTGTCGCAGGAGGCAGCATGGAATCTCAACTCACCGGCGAGTTGCAGCGTGTAGCGGCGTCCCACCGTGCCGAACCGCTGGGCCGGATTGAACGGCTGAGAGACGGGTATGTGCTGGCGTTCGACCGGCAGTTCGACTATCCACGCTCCTACGTCTGGAACCTCCTTACTGAACCCGCACAGGTGGCCAGGTGGCTCGGCAAGCTCACCCCGGGGTGGGAGCTGGGCAAGGAGTATTCGCTGGACATGGGCGGCGATCTATCGGCCGGCACCGTCCTGCAGCTCAATTCGCCCACCAGCCTCCAGATCACCTGGGACGACAACATGGGCCTGGAATCGCTGCTGGAATGGCGGGTGCTCGAGTGCGACGGCGGTGCGCTGTTCCAGCTGCGGGCCCGTTCGGAAACCGCCGCCTTCCTCACCGAGGGCGCTGCCGGATGGCAGCTCATCCTGGACGCCCTCGACCACGTCGCCGCCGGACGGCCACCGGGTCCGGACGCCGACTGGGCCACGCTCCGCGACGCCTACGCCGCAGAGTTCCACCTCTCCCACACCATGGGCGAATTGGAGACCACCGACGGCGTCACCATGATCCATTTCGACCGGCGCTTCGAGGCGGGGCTGCCGAAGGTCAAGGACGCCCTCACCGCGGACCCGTCCCAGCAGACACGGGTCGAACAGGCCGAAGTGGATTTCACCGCCACCGGCCCCGTCACGATGCTCACCGTACGGCACGTGGTCGAGGACCCGGGCGAGACCGCCACGCTGATGGCCAGCTGGCACGCTCACCTCGACGCGGTGGGGGTGGACCTCGACGGCGACACCCCGCACATCAGCGTCCGTAAGCTGCGGGTGCTCGAGGACTTCTACCGGGCCAACACCGCTGCTGAGTGACCCGCCTCCCGGGCGAGGAGGCTCGTCTTGACTTCCAGGCCCCACCGAAAGCCGCCGAGTGAACCGTCGGTGCGGATCACCCGGTGGCAGGGCACAAAGAGGGCAGCCGCGTTCCTGGCGCACGCGCCGGCCGCGGCACGCACGGCGCTGGCGTTTCCGGCAAGCCCGGCGTACTGCGCATAGGTCACCGGGCGGCCGGGGGTAACGGTGCGCAGCATGTCCCAGGCGTGGCTGCGGAAGGGACCCGACACCTGCCGGACCGGGACCGCATCGATCGCCGTGATGTCGCCGTCGTAGTAGGAGCTCACCGCTGCGGTGATCGGCCCCAGCTCGCCAGGGTCAACCACGATCGGCGCCGTTGCCGGTCGCAGGGCCGGGTGAATCTGTCCGGTCAGGTCGGCCAGATCGGAGGTCCACCCTGAGGCAAGCACCGCGCCGTCCAGTTCCAGGATGGTGAACGGGCCATCCGGGGTGGAAACCGTCGTCTGCCGGGAAGCGGAAGCGGCGGGTGCGGTCGGAACCCGTGTGGTCAATGCTGGATCGGGAAGCGTCATCAAGGTGTTGCCTTTGCTCGGGGATGGGCGGGTGGATGGTTGGCGGCGACCCGCCAGAGATGCAGGGTGGCGTAGGAGCGCCACGGGATGAAACGTTCAAGGGTGGCCGTGACGTTGGCCGGTTGGGCCTGGCTGGCCCGCCCGGTGAGGGCCGCCCAGCCATTCCGGATTGCCGCGTCGTTGGTCAGCTGGATATCGGTGGCGCCGAGTACCCGCATTGCCACATACCTCACGGTCCAGGGGCCAATCCCCGGCAGCGGGAGAAGCTTTCGTTCGAGGTCGGCGACGCCGTCCTCGACCCCGATCTGCAGGCTACCGTCGGCCAGCGCGGAGCTCACCCGGAGGATACTGTCGGTCCGGCGGGCCGGACCCTTCAGCAGGCCCGCACCGCCGTCGGCCACTTGCTCAGCCGTCGGAAACAGCCGGTGGAGCTCCGCATCTCCTGCCCGGTGGGGCGCCAGCGTCGACGGTGTGCCAAGGACGGCCAACCGGTGCAGGGCTGTGCGTGCCGCCTTGACGGTGATCTGCTGTCCGATCATGGCCCGGATGAGGATCTCGTGAGCGTCGACGGATCCTGGGAGGCGGATCCCCGGAATCTGCTGCACCCTGCCGGCGAGCATCGGGTCGGATCCGAGGACGTCGTCCACGGCCAGGGGATCCGCGTCCAGGTCGAACAGCCGACGGATCCGGGACAGCAGCACCGGCAGGTCGGGCAGCCTTTCCACTGACACGGTCACCGCGAGGGCGGGCAGGCCGCGGGGCGCCGTCGCAAGCCGGGCGCTGAACCAGCCCTGCCCGCCAGGTAGCTGCACCAGCCTCTCGTACCGGTCGACGGTGGCGTGCTCCGCGCCGTCGACGGCTCGAACCCGCAGGAACTCGAAGATGCCCGGATCGTAGGGGACGCGCAACGGGAGGAGAAGTGACAGCGTGGTGCCCGCCCCTCCCGGGTCGGAAGACTCCTGGACAGTCCGGGCACGGGCGCGAAGATCGGTTGGGGTGAGGGCAAACACCTCCTGCACTGTGTCATTGAACTGCCGGACACTGCTGAACCCCGCGGCGAAGGCAATGTCCGCAAACTTCAGGCCTGACGAGGTCAGCAGGGAGCGGGCCGTTTGGGCTCGGGTTGCCCGGGCCAGGGCCAGCGGTCCCGCACCGAGCTCCTGATGCAGGATCCGGTGTAGCTGGCGGGTCGAGTAGCCGAGCCGGGCGGCCAGGCCAGGCACCCCCGTCCGATCCACCTCGCCGTCGGAGATCAACCGCATGGCCCGCGCCGCCGCGTCCGAGCGGAGGTTCCAGTCGGGGGTGCCGGGAACAGCCTCGGGCAGGCAGCGCTTGCACGCCCTGTAGCCGGCCTGATGGGCGGCGGCCGAGGTCTGATAGAAGGTCACATTGGCAGGTTTGGGGGTGCGGGCCGGGCACGAGGGACGACAGTAGATCCTCGTGGTGGCCACGGCGGTGACGAACTGTCCGTCGAAGCGGGTGTCGCGCGAGTCAATCGCCCGATAGCGCTGCCAGAAGTCCATCACCCCATCGTTGCAGGTTCGGCCACCGGCAGCTAGCGGGAATCGGACACGACCGTGGCGGCAGTGGGTGGGGCGGTTTGCTACGGTCTTGTGCTGTGGAAACGAACACCGACCGAAGCCGGCTGGCCCGTCCAGCCACCGCCGTCGCACCGACCCTGCTGGGCGGTCTGTTCAGCCACGACGACGGCGTCAGCCGGGTCACGGTCAGGATCACCGAGGTGGAGGCTTACCTTGGCGCAGACGACCCCGGATCCCATGCCTTCCGCGGCCAGACACCCCGGAACTCGAGCATGTTCGGCGCCCCCGGACACCTGTACGTGTATTTCACCTATGGCATGCACTACTGCGCCAACGTGGTCTGTGGTGAGCCGGGCCAGCCCACCGGGTTATTGCTGCGGGCGGGGGAGATCGTCGAGGGCCACGAGACGGCCCGGGCGCGCCGCAAATCCCCGCGGCTGGACCTGGATCTGGCCCGCGGCCCGGCCCGGCTGGCGCAGGCCTTGGGCCTGGACCGCACGCTCGACGGCGCCGACCTGTTCGCCGGTCCGCTGGCACTCACCCTCCCGGCCACGCCGGTGGACCAGACAGCGTTCTCGAGTGGGCCGCGCGTTGGAGTAGCGGGTGCGGGTGGCAGCACGGCGTACCCGTGGCGCTACTGGCTGACTGACGATCCGACGGTGTCCCGCTACCGCGCGGCCAAGCCTCGCGTAGCCCGTACAGTTAATGGGTGAATATTTCAGTACCCGCCGGCTCGGACATCACAGCGCAGGACTACATCGAACGGCTCTGCCTCACGGTTCAGGACTTTCCACGCCCGGGCATCAGCTTTCGCGATCTCACTCCGGTGTTTGGGGATCCAGCAGCGTTCCGCGCAGTGATCGATGACCTGGTCCGCCCCTTCGCGGGGGAGTTCGATCTGGTGGCCGGCATCGAGGCGCGCGGGTTCCTGCTGGCGGCAGCCGTCGCCTACGCCACGGGGACCGGTGTCATGGCAGTCCGGAAACCCGGCAAGCTGCCCCGGTCGGTCCTCTCCGAGTCCTACAGCCTCGAGTACGGGGATGCGGTCCTGGAAATCCACCAGGGGGACGTCGTTCCCGGCACCCGTGTCCTGGTGCTCGACGACGTTTTGGCGACGGGCGGCACGCTCGGCGCCGCCACCCGGTTGTTTGAAACCGCCGGTGCCGAGGTCATCGGGTGCGCCGTGGTCCTCGAGCTCGCAGCATTGACAGGACGGGCGCGGGTGCCGCGGTATCGCGTCCACGCCACCGTTTCCGCCTAGGATTCACTGACCATGCCAAAAGCGGCACCGTCCCTGTAGAATTGACGGTCTGCCTTTGGCGAGAGGGAAACGAATTATGCATCACACATCCACGGCCCGCAACGAGCTGGAGCACGAGCGCGGCTATGTCGCGGGGCTCTACCAACGGCTTGATGAACTCCGCTCCGAAAAGCGCGGGCAGCTCGCCGAGGTGCGCCGTTCCCTGTCAGCCGGATCCCACCAGAACCGGTCCGAACGCGATGCCTTCGCCACCATGTACGAGGATCGGCTCGCCCAGCTCAACGCCGTCGACGACCGACTGGTGTTCGGGCGCCTGGACCTCGACACCGGGGACGAGCGCTACATCGGCAGGATCGGCCTCTCTACCGCAGACCTACAGCAGCTCATGGTCGACTGGCGGGCACCGGAGGCCGGCACCTTCTACCAGGCAACCGCCTTCGAACGGATGGGGGTGCGCCGCCGTCGTCATCTGATCCTTTCCCGGCGCAACGTCCTGGCCATCGAGGATGACGTCCTGGACGTTGCCCTGCTCACCGAGGATGAGTCCCTGCAGGGCGAAGGAGCCCTCCTCGCCGCCCTCAACTCCAAGCGCACCGGGCAAATGTCCGACATTGTCGGCACCATCCAGGCCGAGCAGGACCGGGTGATCAGGGCGCCGCTACAGGGCGTCGTCGTCGTCCAGGGCGGACCCGGTACGGGCAAGACCGCTGTCGCACTGCACCGTGCCGCCTACCTGCTTTACACGCACCGCGAACGGCTGAAGTCAGCCGGTGTGTTGCTGGTTGGTCCGACCAATGCGTTCATGAAGTACATCGAACGGGTGCTCCCCTCCCTGGGGGAGACCGGCGTGGTGATGGCCAGCATCGGCAGCCTGATGCCAGGCATCACGGCAGTCCAGGAGCCCACCGAGACTGCCGCCGAAATCAAGGGACGCCTTGAGATGGTGGATGTGCTGCGCCGCGCTTTGGCCAACCGCCAGCGCGTCCCGGCGGAGGACAAACGGCTCAACGTCGAAGGCACGATCCTGACCCTTGCACCTCGGCAGGTGCGCAAGGCCCGCGAACGTGCCCGTGCCACCGGCAAACCCCACAACGAAGCCCGGGTCACCTTCGTCAAGATCCTGCTGAGGGAACTGACCGAGCAGCTCACCGAACAGCTGGAGGAATCGTCGGGGGCGGGCAACACCGCAGACCGGTCCTACCTGGCTGAGGACGTCCGCAGTTCCCGGGATGTCAGGATTGCCCTCAACCTGGCATGGATGCCCCTCACCCCCGAGAAGTTCGTCGCCGAACTTCTCACCAAACCGGGGATCCTGGCGGCCGCCGCTCCGGGTTTCAGCGACGCCGAGGTCGAAGCGCTCTCGCGCCCCGCCGACGCACCCTGGACCGAAGCCGACGTGGCCCTGCTGGACGAGGCCGCCGAACTGCTCGGAGATCTGGACCCGTCGGCCGGACGCGACAACGCCGCCCGGGATCAGGAACGACGCCGGGACCTGGCGAACGCCGAGCGCACGCTCGAGAACGTCAACGAGTCGCTCGCCGACTCGGGCGTCGACGGCGTGCTGACCGCCGAGGACCTCGCTGACCACAACGCCGTGACCGAAGCCCGGCTGAGCGCAGCCGAACGCGCCTCCGTCGACCGGACGTGGGCCTTCGGGCACATCGTGGTGGACGAGGCGCAGGAATTGTCCCCCATGCAGTGGCGGGTGCTCATGCGCCGCTGCCCCCTGAAGTCCTTCACCATTGTCGGCGACATTGCACAGACAAGCTCGGCCGCCGGGTCCAACTCGTGGCAGCAGGCGCTGGAACCGTTTGTGGGGGACCGGTGGCAGCTCGAGGAACTTACCGTCAACTACCGCACCCCTGCCCAGATCGCTGAGGCAGCCGCGCGGATGGCCAACGCCGCCGGACTGGTCGTCTCGGCACCCAAGGCAGTGCGGGAGGGTCGCTGGGCGCCGGTAGTGGATCGGGTTCCCGAGCTCATCCCGGCGCTGCTGACCGCGGTACCCGAAGAGCTCGCGGCGATTGAGGGCGGGTTGCTTGCTGTCATCACCCCTGAGCGTGTGCATGCTCAGGTGCGCTCTGCCCTGACCGCTGTCTACGGGCAACGGGTCGGGTTCGGCGCCGGCAGTACCGGGCAGGACATTGTGGTCACCACCCCGCGGGAGGCCAAGGGGCTGGAGTTTGACGGCGTCGTGGTCCTGGAACCAGCGGAAATGCTCGACCCCCGGTCCATCCGGGTCGGCGACCTGTACGTCTCAATGACCCGCCCCACCCAGCGGCTGCGTCTTATTGCCACCGGAGAAATACCGGCAGGCATCGAGGACTGATAATTTAGAGTCTGTGTCCCACCTAACTGAAACCACAGACCCCGGCCTCGCCGCACTCCTGAGCGACCAGCACAACGACCCATCCTTCGCCAACGTCTGGCAGGAATTGAAGTGGCGTGGGTTGGTCCAGGTCTCCACCGACGAGGACGAACTGGAGAAGGCCCTCGCGGGCGATCCGGTGACTTTCTACTGTGGGTTCGACCCCACCGCACCGAGCCTGCACCTCGGGCACCTGGTGCAACTGCTCACCATGAGGCGGCTCCAGCTTGCCGGACACCATGCACTCGGGCTGGTCGGAGGCTCCACGGGGTTGATCGGTGACCCCCGCCCCACCTCGGAGCGGGCACTGAACACACCCGAGACGGTCGCCGAGTGGGTGGAGAAGCTGCGGGCCCAGGTGCAGAAGTACCTCGACTTCGACGGCGACAACCCTGCCCGGATGGTCAACAACCTGGACTGGACCGCACCGCTGAGCGCTATCGACTTCCTGCGGGAAATCGGCAAGCACTACCGGGTGGGCACCATGCTGGCCAAGGATGCTGTCAGCGCGCGGCTGAACTCGGACGCGGGTATCAGCTACACCGAGTTCAGCTACCAGATCCTGCAGGGACTGGACTTCCTGGAGCTGTACCGCAGCTACGGGTGCACCCTGCAGACCGGGGGATCGGACCAGTGGGGCAACCTGACCAGCGGCACCGACCTGATCAGGCGGTCCGAGGGGAAAAGCGTTCACGCCATCGGCACCCCGTTGATCACCAACTCGGATGGCACCAAGTTTGGCAAGAGCGAGGGCAACGCCATCTGGATTGACGCCCAGCTGACGAGCCCCTACGCCTTCTACCAGTTCTGGCTCAACACCGCCGACGCCGACGTGGTGGGCCGGCTGAAGGTCTTTACGTTCAAGACGCGTGAGGAGATCGAGGAACTTGGCAGGGCTGCGCAGGAGCGTCCCCATTTGCGCGAAGCCCAGCGGGCGCTGGCGTTTGAGGTGAACTCCCTGGTCCATGGGGTGGACGCCACCGAAAAGGTGATCGCTGCCTCGGCGGCGCTCTTCGGTCAGGGCGAACTGGCCGACCTGGACGAGACCACCCTGACGGCGGCGATTGCGGAGCTGCCCAAGGCAACCGTTCCGGCGGATGCCCTGGGCATCATTGACCTGTTGGTGGCCAGCGGTCTCTCGGCCAGCAACTCCGCGGCCCGCCGCACCGTGGGTGAAGGAGGCGCCTACGTCAACAACGTGAAGGTCCAGGATCCGGACACGGTGATGGGACCCGATTCGCTGTTGCATGGGCGGTATTTGGTGCTGCGGCGTGGCAAGCGCACGCTCGCCACGGTCGACGTCGCACCGGTCTAGCCCCGGGCTTCTCGGCCCTGCCCACGAGGATTTGCGAACACCCAGATCCACGTGTAATGTTTTCTGAGTTGCCGCCATTGAGTGGCAACCAACCCCTTCGAAAAGTTCATCGGTGGATCCGGCGTGTGCTCAGCACAGAAGCCAGAAATACCGTACATTTTCGTCGGTTCATTCGGTTGTTTTTGTAAAATCTGGAAATACTGCGGATTTGACAAAGATAATGCGGATGGAATAACTTTAGATAAGTCGCAGCGAGGAAATGTAAATAGAAAGATTATTTACAGACAAATCGAATTGCGCCTGTTGTTTGAGAACTCAATAGTGTGCCATGTTTGTTGATACCGATTGTTTTATTGATTGGTTGAATTTGGCTGCATGATGCCACCCCGTGGTGT